>CALMEH010000620.1 GCA_937863115.1 uncultured Acidobacteriota bacterium | reverse complement strand
CGGGAAAGCGCGTTCATCGGGTCAAATTTGTAGCAGGCTTGGCGCAAATAATGGTCGCGTTTTTGGATTTCGCGTTGTTCGGATTCGGGCAAAATCTCGGCATTTTCTACCAAGTTTATCCAATAATCAAAGAGTTTATGGACGTATTCTTCCAACACGGGAATGATTTTTACATCGCGTTCGGTCGCATAATTGGCGGCAATCGGTGTGAGAATCGCCCGCATATAAGAGCCGTGGCTGACCATCGTTTCAAAACGCGGATCACCACGAAGTTTTAGATATTCGGCGTTAAAAGGCTCGTAATATTTCTGCAAATAATCGTGATTTGCCATCAAATCGCGGCGCGGCAAGCAATCGGAATAATGATAAATTTTCGGAATTGTCCCGAAAACGATACCGAGATGCGGAACATCAATTTGAGGACCAAGCCAAACCGTAAAGTTCATATCCAAAATGCTCGCTTTGCGGTTGCCAATCCACGAATTAACCATCCATTCAACTTCTTTTCCCTCAAAAGTGTTGAGCGAACCTTCGTAAGATTTATCGGACGTTTGATAATATTCGTAACCTTCACAACTCGAATGCCGTTGAAAACCAAAATGCTTTTCGAGTTTGGCACGTAAATCAGTCAAAATTCGCCAGCATTCGTTGAAAATCTCGGTGTTGTCAACATTCGGATTCTCGTCGAAATATTCGGTAATTGTTTTTGTTTCTGGATTCATAAATTGTTTGGAGTCCACGCTTTAGCGCGCAAAGCCGCCGCGCTTCGCTGGCGGTTTTCAGCCTGAAGGCTGGGCTCCATACTTTTAATCAAATCTTCCTTTTCGCGTGTTGCGTCTGCATCGGCAAAATTAAATCCGGCGGCTTTTATTTTGGCGTTCGAGACATTTTTTACGCCTTTGCCGAATGGCGACCAAGTTATTTTTTCAAAGTTTTCCTGTTCACAGATGTTTGCGAAAAACTCTGATTTTGAAGCGGTTACGTCATTTACGAGGTTAAAAATTCCGCTCAGACTATTTTCTAAAGCAAAATCGGCGGCACAAACAACGTCGTCGCGGTGAACAATCATCGCGCCTGCTTCGCCATCGAGCGGGACGGTTTTTCCCGACATTGCTTTTGCTTGTGTTTTCAATTCGCGTCCAATTCCATAGATGTTTCCCGTCCGCAAAATACAAACTTTTCGCGTGTCGGTTTCGGCGGAAAGCAAAACATTTTCGGTTTCGACATAAACTGACTGAAAAATGCTTGCAGGGTTTGTTTTGTCGTCTTCCAAAACAATTTCTTTGCCGAAACCGTCGCCGTAAGCACTTGTCGAACTCGGAAAAATTATGTATTTGACCGACGGCGCATTTTCCAAAGCCACAACCAGATTTTTCGCCGTGCCGAGATAAGTGTCGGTGTAAGCGTCAGCGTCCAAAACTACTTTGCCGTCTTTTTCAATCATTCCGCCCGCAACCGACATCAAAATCGCGTCTTGTTCCGGCAGAACACTTTGCATCGTTTCGACATCGCTTCCGCGCATCACGATGACTTTATCGGCAATGCCCGAAAGTTCCGCAACGCGGCTTTCACGTGTTGTCGTAACCGTTACAAAATGCCCACGCCGTTTCCAAAATTTTGCGGCGGTAAGTCCTGTATATTGACAGCCGATAATGAAAATTCTCATAAAGATTTTCACCGCAGAGACGTAGAAACGCAGAGTTTTTTTAAGAAGCTCTCCGCGTCTTTGGGTCTCTGCGGTTTAATTAAACTCATCGCGCAAAACCT
>CALMEH010000619.1 GCA_937863115.1 uncultured Acidobacteriota bacterium | reverse complement strand
ACACGCAAGATGATGCGGCGTTCCGCATTGCGGACAGATAATCAGCGTATCGCCTTGGTTAAATGCAAAACGCTTGCCCCAAGCTCCGCTTTCATTCGGACATTGCGTTCCGATAAACGGCGAACCGGGATTTAATCGCACAATCGCTTCATTAACTTTTTTGACTTCCGCCGCTGCCGCAAATTTATTGAAAACCATCGGAATCAGCGAAAGAATTCCGAGCGGCACGAGCATCAAAAGATAAATCAGCGAAATATCTCCATATCTCAGACTGGCACTATTAGTATTAGCTAAAGCCGGCATAAAACTTTGAACCTGCGCTTTTCCAAAAATCGGGATGCCGTCTTTGACCGTATATTGATATGGCGTTTTTTGCGCCCAGACTTTTTCCCCGTCCGTGATTCTGAAATTAAGAACCATTTCGCCGCTTGTGCGATCAGTTTTTGGTAAATTGAATACAAGGGCGTAAGAAAATTTCAGAGCCTTTTTAATATTGGCAAGTTGTTCTTTGAGCTTATCAGCAATCAAAGTTTTCTTTTTTTCCTTATCATCTCTGGCGATGCTGTCAATCTCCGGCATCTTAATCACATCCGCCGAACCTTGTGTTGACTTGGCAATATTAAGCATTGTTCCGAAATCAACGTAAGCATCGTTCGATCTTTCTATGTCGGTATCACCGATAGCGACGGCAAAAAACCGCATTCCGCGTTTAATCATTTTATCGGACAAATCTTTTTCACGGCGTTCTTTTTCACTTTTTAAACCTTCATCATCTTTTTCGCGTTCCAGTTTCTTGAAAAGATCGGTGTCTTCTTTACCGTCTGACAGAAAAATTATAGTCTGTATTTTCTCGCGGTCGGCTTGGTCAATCGCCTTTTGAACGCCGTCATAGAAATACGTTAATTTATCCGTTGCAGTCAGTTTCTCAATTTTTTCGTTTATGGTTGAAGAATCTGATACTTTTGTCAAACGTAAATCTTCGCGGTAATCTATTCCGAAAACTGAAATAGCCACCTCATCTTTCTGGTCGAGTTTACTGATGAAATGATTTAAAGCATCTTTCGCCGCTCCCATTTTGTCCGCACCACTTATCATACTGAGGCTTTTATCAATCACAAACAAAATCTTGAGCGGTTCGTTTTCTTTGCCTTTGTTCAGCGCATTTGACGGAAGTTCAACCTTCTGACCGTCGAATAAAACTTCAATGTCTTTCGTTTCGAGTTCCCGAAAAACCGAACCTTCCTTTTCAACTGTAAAATTTACAGTCGTCGAAGGAAATTTTGAAGTATCAGCAATTCCGGCACTCAATTTCGGCTCATCATTCGCCCCCGAAGGAGTTTTTGAAAGCAACGGTGACTGTGCGACAACCGCACTTAAAGCAAATTGCCAAATCAAAAGCCAAGCTACAACAATCCGTGTTTTTCGATTATATTTTGAAGTTTTTTGCTGACTCATATATTGGATTACCGTATTTTCTTTAATAAGACTCCTTATAAAATATCTTAAAGGTTAATTGCTTCGTCCTACTTTATTGTTCTTTGTTTTTGACTCAATAGGTTTGATGATATTTTCATCTACCGCTTTTTCGGTTTTTTCCCTAATTCCCGTTCCTTCCTGTTTTACTGGTGTTTTTGTTGTCGTAGTTTGCCCCTGATTCTTTGGTTTATCTTCTTTTTTCTGTGTAGTTTGCTGTTGTGTTTGTGGCTTATCATTATCCTGCGTTTGCGGTCTATCTTGCTTTTCTACAACATTCGGCTTGGTTTTAGTCGGGGTAACATTCTTTTCTTCAAATTTTTCAGTGCTAAACGCGACTAATTCTCCTAAAGAATCATTGCCTTTGCCTTTTGAAAATTTCGTTTCAATCTTTTTTGAAATAACATCACCGTTGTAGAACATATCAACGCCGAGCGTGAAATCCTGCTGTTTGTCAGCCTTAAAATTTGCGACGGCTTCTTCCGACAAATCTGTTTCGGCGCGGACTTTGAGAATCGCGCCGTTATCAATCGAACTGTCAGTAACGGTTGCGGGTTTGCCGTTAATTTCGATTTGCAGGTTGTCGCTTTTGCGTATTTCCTCAATAACATCCGAACCGCCGATGCCGTTTATTTGCAAATCAACACTCATTTTACTGTCTTTGACACGCGCCTTCATATCTTTGCCGATTCTGATTCGTTCGCCGTTTAAAACCTTGTTATTGACCGTTGTATTTCCAGTATTCGAATTGGTGTTTGCCGTATTGCCGCTGGGTATGAAATACCAAATAGCCCCGACAATCATGCCTAAAAACAATAGTCCTAGAACTGCCGCGCCGCCGATGAGCATAAGCGGATTGCTGAAAAGTCCGCCGGAAGCGGTGGCGGCTTGTGATTTTTGGGAAGTTGCCGAAATTGACAACGGGTTGCCATCGGAGTTTTGCGTGTTGACGGCTTTGAGTTTTGCCGGTGCGCCGGTTTTCGGGTCAACGGCTGTATGATTTGTCCAAGCCGTTACCGTTTCGCGCGAATCTCCGTCTAATAATTCGTAAAAATCAACTTTCTCACGCGGATTGACGTTGCCGCCGACCCACGCGAAAAATCCGCCTTCGTGTTTAATCGGATCAAGCACGAGAGCAACGTCCCATTCGTTGGCGAAACGGTTTTTGTGAATATCCAAATCGTAATTCGAGAGAAAAATTCCCATTCCGGGATGCGAGTGATACCAGCCGACAAGCTGTTTGCCGCGATATTTACCGCCCATTCTTTCGGTAAGTTGCGCCCAAGAATCGGTCGTAAATGTCAGCGAAACTTGCGTTCCTTCGGTATAATCGGCTTTCATAAATTGGTCAATTATGATGTATTGCCGTTCAGTGTTCGGGCATTCATAGCGATTGCCGAGCAGAAAACCGCCTGATTCTTTCGAGGTATCTTGCGCGACGTGATGCGCCGTTGCCAGCAGAACTTCTTCCGTTACGACAATATCAACGCGCTCACCTGTCAACGGTTCGCCGCCTTTCGGCTGGAGATGCAAACTTCTCTGTTTTGGAAAATTTTCTTTGATAACCTGTGCGCTTTCCGCGAATTCATCCGCATCGCGCTTAACGCCGAGTTTGATTCCTTTTCGAACTATCGGTTGTGCATCTGACATACTTTTTTCCTCTTTATTTACTTAAAAATTACTTCCAATTGATTTTCACGCCTTCGACTTCCGTTTTGTTTTGCTTTTCAAAACGCTTTCTCGTAATATCTGCGGCACTATCGCCGTTCAAACTCAAAGTTGTTTTAATTTCAACGCTTTGCGTTTCGCCGCCGACAAACGTATCAAATTTTTCCGTTGATAAAACGGCTTCGGCTCTGGTTAAAAATCCGTTTTTCTGAAACGGTTCGGAGTTGATTATCGCCGCTTTTACGCCGTCAATTTCAATTTCGATTCCGCCGGAGCGGATGATTTCGTCAACCTTTTCTGCGTCAAGCCCAAAAACTTTCATCACGATAGTCATTTTGCGGTCGTCCGAATCAACCCAACCGCCTTTTTCAATCAAATCGAACTTTGCCCGCGCCAATGCGCCTTTGCCTTTTCTCGGTATGTTTTTCGGCGTTTTTTGTGCCGTTTCGGAAACTTTTTCCTTGACTTCGTTTGCCGGATTCACATTTTTTTCAATGGCGATTTCCGAAGTCGAACGTGGCAAAAACGTAAAAGCGATAAACGCCACATAAAGCAAAAAAATCGTGCCGCCGACCGCCAACCAAAAATAGACGTTACGGAAAAGATTTCGTGGCTCAAATGCTTCATTCGATATTTTCATTATTAAGCCGGAGAACTAACAAAATTTCGGCATTTATCACACACGAAAACCATCTCGCCCGTCGGAAACGCATTCGGCACTTTGAAATTTTCGTAACAGCGATGGCACATCACTTCCTTCATCCGCAATCCGAGGGTAATTCCGGCGCGGCGCACGGGGTCTTCCGTTTTAGGCACTGGGTTTTCCGCAATATTTGCCGCCACTTCAATGGGTTTATGTTCGGCGGAAACTTGGTTTATCAAAGGAATTTCGATAGAAATTTCTTCGGCGGTGAACTGCGGAACTTCAACGGTAACTTTGTCTGTTGGCGTAAATTCTGCGGAAACCGGCGGAATCAAATCAGCCGTGGTTTTCTTATTCCAAACTAATTTCCCCGAAGGTTTCGGCTTGGCGTAAGGCAATGCGCCGTGCAGTTTTTCTTTTTTCGGGCGCACGATTTGCCGATTGTCGAACGGTTTTTCCTGACTGACAAAGCCGTTCGGTTCGGCGAAATTAATCACCCAATCGGCAGCTTCCTTATCAAGCGGAAACGGTGCAGTCCACGCCGCGTGATAGCGGCGATACTGCACCATTTCGCCGAGCGCGACAACCAAATCATCCAAAGATTTCGTCGCATACCAATTTTGCACATTATTTGTGCAAACGTGATGCGGTTCTTTATGTTCGATGTTCGGATGCCAAATCGGTGTCAGCCATTTCAAGTAAGGTTCTTGGTTCGGAAAGTTTGCCGAAAGTTTCATCGAAACTTGATGAAATGCAGCAAGTTGCGGCGAATTATCCGCGTTCAAACCCGCCACGCCGAGACAGGTAAAAGTAATTCGATAATCTTCCGGCGGCATTCCTTCGACTTAGCCGAGCGGTTCGATTCTGATAAAATCACTGCGCTTTTCCAGATTTATTAATTTTTCATATTCCAAAAGTAATCTTGCGCGTCTGCCATGAAGTGCCATTTTTTCCTAAGCCTCCGTGAAAAATTTTGTTCGGCGAAATTTTAACCTGCAATTTCGTCGCGGTGCAGAGTCAGACGGTCGAGCGGCGGAATCTGCGCTTCGAGCAACGTCATTCTTTCATCCAAAAAACGCCCTAAAGCCTTACTCTGAAGTTTATATTTGATAAGTTGATTTGTATTGTCGCGTGCCGGAAGACTGTAATTGCCGACGATTTGCCGAATTAAATCACCGATAGGTCGCGTAATCGAAAGACTTACAGTTTCGTGGCGGGTCAAAACCCACACCCCTAGAAAAACGGTTTTTTTCCCAGAATTTGGCATCCCCCCCCCCCGGGGGGGGCTCGCCTAATTATTTTTTGTTTTTCCCCAA
>CALMEH010000618.1 GCA_937863115.1 uncultured Acidobacteriota bacterium | reverse complement strand
GACAATAAGACGATGAGACGGCGAGAAAATCTCTTCGTCTCTCCGTCTCATTGTCTCATCGTCTAAAATAGTTTTTCTTTATTTTCGAGCGCAAATTTCAGAAGGGCTTTGTTGCCGTGAAGGTTGAGTTTGAGTGAGATGTTTTCGCGGTGGCGTTCGACGGTGCGGACGCTGATATAGAGTTTTTCAGCAATCTCGCGGCTCGATTTATATTCGCCGATGAGCGATAAAATGCGTTTTTCGCTCGGTGTGAGCGAATCAACCAAATCGGGTTTTGCGCGTTTCAGCAAAAATTTTGTCAACGGCTGGCTGAAAAAACTTTCGCCTTTGACGACAGTTTTGACGGCGTGAACAATATCTTCCACCGCGCTGTCTTTCAGCACAAAACCTTTCACGCCCAAGTTCAAAGCCGCGTTGAAAAGCGTTTCGTTTTTGTGCATTGTGAGAAAAACTATCTCAATCGAAATGCGTTCATTTTTTAATTCTTTGGCAACTTCAAAGCCGCCTTTTTCGGGCATATCAATATCCAAAACCGCAACGTCGGGCGCGGTTTCACGAATCATCGCCAAAGCCTTCGCGCCATTTTCTGCTTCGCCGACGATTTCGATATTTTCTTCTAAATTCAAAAGCTGTGCCAAACCGCTCCGAAAAATTGGATGGTCGTCGGCAATGATAATGCGGATATGTTCAGTCATTATAAAAATTGCAAAAATTGGAGCGCGGGCATCTTGCCCGCCGCGCGTTCGAGGTTTTGCGAGAACAGGCGCGGAAACGCCGCAATTCCTGAAAATTTATTTTACGCAGAGGCTTCCGCATTCATCGCTTCGCTCGAATGCGGGCGGGCAAGATGCCCGCGCTCCAATTAAAACTGTTCGATGTTCACTAAAACTTTCGTCCCTTTACCTTTCTCTGATTTTATCGAAAATTTACCGTCCAGAATCCTAACTCGTTCTTCGATTCCGAACAATCCGAAGCCCGATTTTCCGTGAATATTTTTCTCGTCAATCGCAAAACCTTTGCCGTTATCTTGCACCGAAAGTTCAATTTTATCAAGTTTCCGCCGAACAAAAACCTTTGCTTTCGTCGACTCTGAATGTTTCAAAATATTATTGACGCTTTCCTGCACAATGCGGTAGAAATTGATTTCGTTTTCGGGCGAAAAAATTCCGTCAATCGAATCAATTTCGTATTCAAATTTGATTTCCGAAACTTCGGAAACCTGCGCCAGCATTTCTTCGACGGCACTCGTCAAACCTAATCTTTCAAGTTGCGAAGGTCGCAAATAATACGCAATTTCACGCGCTTGATTGATGGCTTCGCCCGATGATGCGGAAATTTCGTTGAGTTGTTCGTTTGCCGCATCGAGATTATTTGCCTTTGTGCCGAGAAAAGCGCGGTTTTTGATAATCAGCAAAGTTTGCCCCAAACCGTCGTGCAGTTCGCCCGCGATGCGTTTGCGTTCGGCTTCTTGCGATTCAATAAGCTGACGCGAAAATCGCTGTTGCTGTTCGCGGGTTTTCTCCAAACGAAACAGACGAAGGCGATAAAATATAATCAATGCAACAATTAAAAGAATCGAAACCGCTAAAATAAACCACCATTTTTTCCAAATCGGATTTGATAAAACCGTCACCGTTTTGCTCGCGGGTTGTTCGTTCCAAACGCCGTTCGTCGTCGAAGCCGTAACCAGAAAACGATAATCGCCTGCCGGAAGTTGCGTGTAATAAGCCGCGCGGCGCGTGCCGACTTCAATCCAATCTTTGTCAAAACCTTCGAGTTTGTATTTAAATTTCACCTGTTCCGGCTTCGTAAAATTTAAGCCCGTGTAATGAATTTCCAGATTTTCCTTATCCGCGCCGACTTCGATTTTCGTGCTTGCTTCGATTTGTTTTCCGCCGAGAAAAACATCCTCTATAAAAACGGGCGGCGGCGGTAAATCGTTTGTTTCCGGCGAAATAACAATCACGCCCGTAATTGACGGAAACCAAAATTTTCCGTCCGAAGCCAGCCAACCCGCCGGAGAATTTCCGCCGTTGCCTTCGCTGTTCAACATTCCGTCCGAAACGCCGTAAGACGCGCAGGCGATAGTTTTGATTTTGCCGTCTGCCAAATCGTTCAAAGCACTGCGCGAAATGACCGACACGCCGCGATTTCCCAAAAGCCAAAAATTGTCTTTTTCGTCAACAATTATCCGCGAAACGATGTCTTCATACATTCCTTCGCGCGTCGTAAC
>CALMEH010000617.1 GCA_937863115.1 uncultured Acidobacteriota bacterium | reverse complement strand
GATTTCGATTTACTTGCTACTATTATCGCGGCGCATATTACAAAGCGTTTTGGGCTGATCCGATAAGTTGCGCGGTCGGCGAACCGCGTGGTGATAATTATCGCGGCGAACGCAAATTTCCGTTGATTCTGCAAAATATTCATCGTTATTTTCTGTATATCGCGCTGATTTTTTTGATTTTCTTGGCGTATGACGCATTTATGTCTTTTCGGTTCACAGATGCGAGCGGCAAGACTTCTTTCGGGATGGGTTTGGGTTCGATTATCTTGACGGCAAACGTCTTTTTTCTTGCAGGTTATACGTTTAGCTGTCATTCCTTGCGCCATCTAATCGGCGGCAGATGCGACGAATTATCAAGCAAACCGCTTCAATGCGCGGCTTACAACGCTTGCAGTTCGCTGAACAAAAGACATATGGTTTTCGCGTGGTGCAGTCTGTTCGTAGTCGGCTTTTCCGATGTTTATGTGCGAATGCTTTCGATGGGAAAATGGGAAGATATTAGATTTTTTTAGTTTTTTTTCACCACAAAGACACAGAGGACACAAAGATTTTTATGGATGGTGCTTCTGACGGAATTAATTTGCTTTTACCTTTGGCTTTTGGACTTGTTCTAATTTCACTTTTGCTTTTTGGCATTTTGATTTATTGGTTTTTAATTAGATTTAAAGTAATCGAACTTCCCGATAAGTATTTTCCTTTCAGAATTCTGAAAGGCGCATTTTTCAGTTTTATCGGAGTTTTTGCCTTTGTCGCAATCATTACCGTAATAACTTTTGTTCTTAATATTATCATTGGTTTTTTCAAAAAATAACCTTTGCGTTCTTTGTGTCTTTGTGGTGAATTTTTCAATCTATGGCGGATTATCAAACTTTTGAACACGATGTTCTCGTAATCGGCGCGGGCGGCGCAGGGCTTCGGGCGGCGATTGAAGCAAGCGCGGCGGGCGTTTCGGTTGGGCTTGTTTGCAAATCGCTGTTGGGCAAAGCGCATACCGTGATGGCGGAAGGCGGAATGGCGGCGGCGATGGCGAATGTTGACGACCGCGATAATTGGAAAGTCCATTTTTCCGACACGATGCGCGGCGGGCAATACGTCAATAATTGGCGAATGGCGGAACTTCACGCCAAAGAAGCACCCGAACGAGTCCGCGAACTTGAGGCTTGGGGCGCGGTTTTTGATAGAACCAAAGATGGGAAGATTCTACAAAGAAATTTCGGCGGACATCGTTATCCGCGACTCGCG
>CALMEH010000616.1 GCA_937863115.1 uncultured Acidobacteriota bacterium | reverse complement strand
CTTCGTCGAGTTTGTGCGTAATAATGACAATAGTTTTGCCCTGTTCGCGCATTCGACGCAAAATATTGAAAAAATCTTCAACTTCCTGCGGTGTTAAAACAGCCGTCGGTTCATCCAAAATCAAAAGTTTCGCATCGCGGTAAAGTGCTTTTAATAATTCGACCCGCTGCTGTGCGCCGACGGATAAATCTTCAATCAGGGAATGCGGATTTATATTCAATTTGAGTTCATCGGAAAGCGCACTAATGTTATTATTCGCCCTTTTCCAATCAATACTCGCGGCGTTTCCGCCTTCCGCGCCGAGAATGATATTTTCGCCGACTGTCATCGTATCAACCAACATAAAATGCTGATGCACCATTCCGATTCCAAGCCGGATAGCATCGTCAGGATTTTTTATCGAAACTGCTTTGCCATCAACAAAAATCTCGCCGCTGTCAGCCGTATAAAAGCCGTAAGCAACGCGCATAATCGTAGATTTCCCCGCGCCGTTTTCACCCACGATAGCGTGAATTGTGCCTTTTTCGATATTGATCGAAACGTCGTTATTTGCAACGACGTTTCCGAATGTTTTAGTTATGTTTCTAAGTTCAAGCATCTTTGTAATTATTTCGCCATTGCGTCCGTAACTTTTATCTCGCCGCTAACGATTTTTCTTCGTGATTCTTCGACTTTTTGCAGAACTTCGGCGGAAATTAAACTCTTATTGTTGTCGTCCATTGAGTAAGCCACGCCGTCTTTGTCGAGTCCGAAAACGTGGAAACCGCCGTTGAATTGTTTGTTCAAAACTTCTTTGACAACATCATAAACCGAATTGTCCACACGCTTGACCATCGAAGTTAAAACGAATCCGGGTTTCACACCATTTTGGTTTGAATCAACGCCGATAACGAATTTGTTGGCTTCATCGTTTGTTTTGCCGAATTGTTCGACGGCATCAAATGCGCCCAAACCGGAATTTCCGGCGGCAGTAAAAATCACGTCCGCGCCTTGTCCGATTTGCGAGAGCGCAAGTTCTTTGCCTTTGCCCGGATTGTTCCACGCGGCATCGGTTACCCCAACGTAATTAGTAACTAATTTTACATTCGGATTGACTGATTTCGCCCCTTCTTCATAACCTTTTGCAAAACGGTGAATAAGCGGAATGTCCATTCCGCCGACAAATCCCAAAACGCCCGTTTTCGATTTTGAAGCGGCAATCATCCCGACGAGATACGAGCCTTCGTGTTCGCGGAAAACCAGCGATGCGACGTTTTGTTTCGGTGTTTTGCCGTCTTTTTCAAAAATCACGCCGTCAACAATCGCAAAATTTATGTTCGGATAATCATTCGCAACCTTTTGCATAATCGGACCTTGCGCGAAGCCCACACCGATAATCAAATCGAAATTTTTCTCCGCAAACGCCCGCATCGCCGGCTCGATCGAAGTCGGATTTCCCGGCTCAACATCATACAAACAAACATTTAAATCCTTTTCCGCCCGCTGCACGCCTTCCCACGCCGCAGCATTAAACGAACGATCATTTTTGCCGCCGATGTCGAAAACAATGCCGACTTTGATATTGCAATCTTTTCGCGCTTCGGTTTGGGATGCACACGAGGAAAAAATAATTGCCGAAAGACAGATTAAAAAAATAGCGATTTTTGTTTTCATATAAATTTTGTTAAAACCAACCCTATAATTATAAGAAACAGAAAAGAAATTAAGTTACTTAAAATCAAGGCAAAAATTACTGTCAGAATCCCTTGAAATATCCTAAAATTCAATGTTCTGCGATAAACAAAACTAAAAGTCAAAACGATTGCTATTACGCAAATCGAAATAAATACGACAAATACTGAAACCGGAAGCACTTTGTAAAAGTGCATCATTGAAAGATAAGACCCGATTAGTTGTATGGGAATTGCTATAATTCCAACTATTCCCGATGTTTTTAAAATAAATTTCCACTTCATACAACTTCCACGCGCTTGTCGAATTTATGGATAAATTATTTCTTTAATCAATTCCAAGTTTTGCGGTTTTTCTTTCGCTATTTTATACGCATCTTGCAATTTTCCGCTAATTGAGTCGGCTTGTTTTTGATTGCGGCAATATAAAATGCCGAGCGTTTCGCCTTTTTTCACGCTGTCGCCGATTTTTTTATCGCATGAAAAACCGACGGCATAATCGATTTTATCGGAAACCTTAAAACGTCCGCCGCCGATTTCGCAGATCGCGTTGCCGACAGATTTTGTTTCGACTTCCGTTATAAAACCGTTTTGCAATGATTGAATCGGAATTTGTTTGATTTTTTTATCGAGAAGCATTTCGGGTTTGTCGCAAATGCGCGGATTTCCTTTTTGCAGTTCGATGTTTTGCTTAAATTTCTCCAACGCCGCGCCGTCCCAGATTTTTTCTAAACAAATCGCCGAAGCATCATCAACATTTGCGGCAATTCCCGTCAAAACCAACATTCGCGCCGTGAGTTCGATTGTTAAATCGAGTGTTGACTGCATTGTTTCGTCCAATTCGCCGCGCATAATTTTGATACATTCATAAACTTCGAGCGCGTTTCCGACAAATTTTCCGAGCGGTTGGCTCATATCCGTAATCAAGGCTTCGGTTTTGACGTTAAAATCGTTGCCCGTTTTGACCAAACTTCGCGCCAATTCTTGCGCGTCCCAAATATTTTCCATAAACGCGCCGCTTCCGGTTTTGACATCCAAAACAAGCGCGTCCAAACCTTCCGCCAATTTTTTCGACATTATCGAACCGACAATCAGCGGCACGGATTCAACCATCGCGCAAGCATCGCGCAAAGCGTAAAGTTTTCTGTCTGCCGGAACAATTTTTTTCGTCTGTCCAGCCATTGCAAAACCGCATTTCTTCAAAGTTTTCTTAAATTGCGCCGCCGACAAATTCACGTTAAAGCCTTCGATTGATTCTAGTTTATCGA
>CALMEH010000615.1 GCA_937863115.1 uncultured Acidobacteriota bacterium | reverse complement strand
TGCTGATTGATTTACGATTTTAAGCCGTTCATTGTTCTCAATAATATCGCAAAATCCTAAAATGCAGAAACGCGCACGAAGTAAGCGTGTAAAAAATGCTTCGGTTGCAGGGAAAACACGCCCGACTATCGTGTGCGTTTCTGCATATCTAAGATTTGTGATTCCGCCGCCGAAAACATTTCAAAATTTTGAAGTTTCTCCGAATTTGCGAATTTTTGACGACATTTACGAGTTTTAATTTTCATCTTTGCCGCCTTTAAGTTTATTATTTGACAGATTTACAGATTTCCTACAAGAAGCGCATTCAAATTGCGTTCACAAATCAGTATAGTGAGCGGTAGCGAACATTTAAGCATTTATTTCAGTTTTTCGATTGCAGACTTGCTCACTACCGTTCGCTATACTGATTAGCTCGCAAATTCAAAGCTATGTCCCAAACCTTTTCAAAAATTCTACTTTTAATTTCCATCGCCTTTTTTTCAACAAACGCCTTCGCGCAAGCCACGACCGGAACGATTGAAGGAACTGTTACGGATTCAAATGGTGCAGTAATTCCCGGCGCAACTGTTTCGGTAGAAAATTCCGCAACAGGTTTCAAAAAAAGTATTGTTACTGACCAAAATGGCTACTTTGTTTTTACTGAAGTCCCTTTCGGAACTTATAAAATTACTGTTACTGCTACGGCTTTTAAAATTTTATCTAAAAGGGTTAAAGTTCCAGCAAATAAAGGTAATCCAAACAAGTTGAATCTGGCATTGAAAGTTGGTGTGGCATGTATTCCTTATCGAATTAGCGATGACGAGATGCAAAAAGTTGTTCCACGAAAAACCACTTTCAGTTCAATATTAAAATTTACGCCGAATGTTCGCCCCGAAGTTCTTTCCGGCGGATTTCAATTTGACGGCGCATCGGGTTCTGAAAATGTTTTTTCGTTTGAAAATCAAGAAATTACGAATTTCCGCACGGGACAATTAAATTCAAATTATGACGTGCCGTTTGAAATTATCAGCGAAGTTCAAGTAGTTAAGCGTCAAGATGTTTTTGCAGAATACGGCAGTTCAACCGGCGGAGTTATCAATGTTTATACAGAAAGAGGAAATAACCGTTGGCGCGGAAATTTCGGCATATCTTTCACGCCGAATAATCTGCAAGGTAGTCAGAATGTCGTCATCAACAGATTCGGCACGAATGCAGGACAAATTGAATTTTTTCAACCGAATAGAGACGACGGAACGGGGTTTTTTCCAACGGCTTCGGTTGGCGGCGCGATTATAAAAGACAGATTTTGGTTTTTTGCTTCATATTCGCCACAAATTTACCGCACGACGCGCAACATTGATTATTTTTCGAGTTCTAATCCGGCAAACAGAACTATTAACGAAACAATTCAATACAAATCAAATGTCAGAACTGAGCAATCATTTGTTCGCCTTGACGTTCAGCCGACCTCAAAACTGCGGATGTTTGGTGCGTTTCTCTACAATCCGATAATTCAAGAAGGCACGTTGCCCGCGTTCAACGAAGGTTTCGGAGGCGCACCGCAATCTGCGCTCGGTTTGCGCGGCGCGGAATATTTGGCAACACGCGGCGGCAGACAAAATTCAAATCTTTTCAACGGGCAGATTACTTGGGTTCTGACGAACAATGTCCTTATAAACTTTCGCGCCGGACGAACTTTTTTGAACGAAAAACTTGATTCTTACGGCATTCCGCGCATTACGAGATTTATTTGTTCGACTTCAAGCACAAATATTCCGGCGGGTGCGGGTTGCACTGCGGGTTTTCAAAATATCGCCAACAATTCAGTCCGCGATTACGACGTTTCGACGCGCACGACTTTTGATACGGACGGCACGTTAATTGTAAGTTCTTTCGGACGGCATGATTTCAAATTCGGTTATCAATTCAACCGCGTTTTCAATAAAGTCAAAGAAGGCTACACGGACACGGGAATTGTTCAGCTTTTTTACGGTCGTTCGATTGAAACTCTCGGCGTTCCGATTACGCCGACAGCGGGAAATCTCGGTTCGGGATTTTTGCAAAGATTCGGCACGGTCGGCGAAGGAAAAAGCACGAATCAAGCATTTTTCGCGCAAGATTCTTGGCAGATAAAAAATCGTCTGACATTAAATCTCGGCGTTCGTTTCGAGAATGAAGATATTCCCGATTACGGGCAAAATTTAGATTTGAAATTTGGTTGGAAGGACAAAATTTCGCCGCGCATCGGTTTCGTGTTCGACGTTTTGGGCGACGGCAAGAATAAAATTTTCGGAAGTTTCGGATTTTATTATGACCGTCTGAAATTCGAGCTTTCACGCGAACAGTTTCCGCAAGTTTTTTATCGTGATTTCTTTGAAATTCTCCCGAGTCGCGGCGCGAATTACGCAAATTATACTTTGCAGAATATTCTCGGCAATAACGCAGACAATCCGCTCGGAAATTGTCCGATTTCAAACAGCACAGGTTATTCGGTTTGCCAATTTAGTTTTATTATTCAGACAAATATCGGACCGGTGGGGATAGATTCGTATCCGACATTTGATCCGAACTTAAAACCGCAACGAACGACAGGTTACACGATCGGTTTCGAGCGTGATCTAGGTTCAAACTTTCGTTTAACCGCAAGCTATATTCATCGTCAGCTTGACCGCGCCGTCGAAGACATCGGCGTTTTTAATTCACAGGGAAGCGAAGCGTATTTTATCGGCAATCCGGGTTTTAATCAACATTGCGAAATAAATGCCGGAACAAATTTCCCGTGTACGAAAGCCGAACGCAAATATGATGCGCTGGAAATCGTTTTTGATAAACGTGCTACGAGTTATTTTTTCAACGCAAATTATACTTACAGCCGTCTTTACGGAAATTATTCGGGCTTGACGAGTTCGGATGAATTCGGTCGCGTTTCGCCGAATGTAACGCGATATTTTGATTTGCC
>CALMEH010000614.1 GCA_937863115.1 uncultured Acidobacteriota bacterium | reverse complement strand
GAATTCAAGCTGGTTTGCTTGCTGCGGCTGGTCTTTCCGAAAAATCTTTGGCTTGATAAATCGCGTGTCCCAACCCCAGAGCCTGTTTTTGGCGCGTGTATGAAATGCGGCAAAGTTCGGAAATTGCGCGGACTTGCTCGAAAAATTCGGTTTTGCCTTTTTCTTTCAGAAGGTCTTCGAGTTCGTAGGAAATATCGAAATGATTTTCAATCGCGCCTTTTTCGCGCCCCGTTACAATTAAAATTGATTCAATGCCCGATTTTACAGCTTCTTCGACCGAATATTGAATCAGAGGCTTATCAACCAGCGGCAGCATTTCCTTCGGCGAGGCTTTTGTTGCAGGTAAAAATCGCGTTCCCAATCCGGCGGCGGGAAAAACCGCTTTGCGAATTTTTTGTGTCATAGTTATTATATGGTCTTTGGTCTTTAGTTTTCGGTTTTTGAAAAGACCAAAAACCGAACTTAAAATTTTAGGTGAAAAATGTCTGAGAAACAAATCTTTAAAGTCGTGCTTGAGCAACACGAAGGAATGGACGCGACGGGAATTACGATTCCGTTTGATGTCGAAAAAGTTTTCGGCGCAAAGCGCGTTCCGGTAAAAGTTTCGGTGAACGGTGTGGAATATCGCAGCACGATTATGCGAATGCGCGGCAAGTTTATGATGGCTGTGCCGAAAGTTTTCCGCGCTGCGGCAAGCATAAAAGCCGGTGAAATGATTGAAGTTACAATGGAAAAAGATTCGGAAAAACGCACCGTTGAAGTTCCCGAAGATTTTGCCGAAGCCTTGCGAAAAGCCGATTTAACGGACGTTTTTGCGAAGATGAGTTTTACGCATCAAAAGGAATACGTCAACTCGATTAATGACGCGAAAAAGGAAGAAACGCGCCTCAGACGCATCGAAAAAAATCTGCAAATGCTTAGGGAGAAAAAAAAATGAAATTTGTTTTTTTATTAATTTTGTGTATATGTTTTGCCGCGTGTTCGGCTAATGAAACTGCAAGCAATCCGAATAACCAAAAACTCGCAAACGCGAATAAACCCGCGCCGAATGCGAATCAAACGCCGATTGCCGTCAATAATATTCCGACAAGCAATGTCACCAAAAACCCGTCAAATTCGGGCATAATTCTCGGCGAAAAATTTACGCTCAAAAACGGCGAAAAAGGCACAGTTAAAGACACGAATCTCGAACTTAAAGTTACGACTGCCGGAACAATGTCGGCGGTTGCTAATGCCGAAACCAAACAGATTGGCGCAGGAATTTCTTATTGCCGCGTTGACGCAACACTCAAGGACAAAACCGATGGGCGACAGCTTTACACGCAAACGGGCAAAACCGATTTTGTCTTTGAAGGTTATAAAATTCAAGTTCAGGAAATTGTCCCGACGGGAAATATCAGTTGCACATTTATTATTACGAAAAATTAAAATTATGTTAGACCTTCATTACGTCAGAGAAAATTTAGAAACTGTCAAAAAAGCACTCGAAACGCGCAATTTTCCGACAGATTTGTTGGAAAAATTTTCCGCGCTCGATGCGGAACGCCGTCAAATAATCAGCGAAGCGGACAAAATAAACGCGCAGAGAAACGCCGCCAGCAAAGAAATTGGTGGCTTGATACAGACGGGGGAAAAAGCCGGAGCCGAAGCGAAAAAAGCGGAAGTTGCCGGCTTAAAAGAAATTCAAACCGAACTCGAACGGCGGCGCGATGAATCCGTCGAAGCAATGCACGATTTGCTTTCGCATCTGCCGAATATTCCGGCGGAAGATGTTCCAATCGGTGCGGACGAAACGGCAAATGTCGAAATTCGCAAATGGGGCGAACCTAAAAATTTTGATTTTGAGCCGAAAGATCACGTTGATTTGGGCGAATCTTTGGGCATTTTGGATTTAGAACGCGCCACAAAAATTGCGGGTTCAAGATTTGCGATTCTCAATGGCGCGGGCGCGAGATTAAGCCGCGCTCTGGTCAATTTTATGCTCAATGTTCATACGACCGAGCATAATTACACCGAAACTTTGCCGCCGTTTCTGGTCAATCGCAAGTCGCTGTTTGGGACAAATCAACTGCCGAAGTTTGAAGAAGATTTGTTTCACATCAAAGACGAACGCGGTTTTGCGCTGATTCCGACTGCCGAAGTTCCCGTAACGAATTATCACGCCGAAGAAATTTTAGACGCAAAAGATTTACCGAAATATTTCACCGCTTACACGCCTTGTTTTCGCTCCGAAGCCGGAAGTTACGGGCGTGATACACGAGGCTTAATTCGCCAGCATCAATTTGAAAAGGTCGAATTGGTAAAACTGACATTGCCCGAAAATTCTGTCGAAGAACACGAAAAATTAACGGCAAATGCCGAAATTATTTTGCAAAAGCTAGGTTTGCCGTATCGCACAGTAGTTTTATCAACCGGCGATATGGGTTTCGGTGCAACGAAAACTTATGACATCGAAGTTTGGTTGCCGAGTCAAAAAACCTACCGCGAAATTTCAAGCTGTTCAAATTGCAGCGATTTTCAAGCGCGGAGGATGAATCTGCGCTTTCGTCGGGCAGGCGGCGCAAAACCTGAATTTGTCCACACTTTGAACGGTTCGGGTCTCGCTGTCGGGCGAACTTGGATTGCGATTTTGGAAAATTATCAGCAGTCGGACGGCTCAATTTTAATTCCCGAAATTCTTCAGCCTTATATGAACGGACTGGAAATTATAAAAAACTAGTCTTGTAGCTACAATGTATTTACATTTTTGCGTTGACAGAACTACGCAAAGTAATTACATTGTAGCTATGAAGGCGAATATTATCACAATCGGCAATTCACAAGGCATCAGAATCCCGAAAGTTTTACTTGACCAAAGCGGTTTGAGCGGCGAGGTCGAATTGGAACTCTGCGACGCAGGGCTTTTGATTCGCCACGCCAAACGTGCGCGTGAAGATTGGGCGGAAAGTTTCAAACAGATGGTGGAAAACAACGAAGAAGAGATTTCTGAAGATTTTGTGCCGACAAATTATGCTAAGGAGAATTGGCGATGGTAAAAAGATTTGATATTTTTCTGCTAAATTTAGATGAAACCATTTCAGATGACGCAAAAAACTCGCGTCCGTGCCTCGTTATTTCGCCCGACGAAATGAATCACCATCTTGATTCAGTAATAATTGCACCGATTTCTTCCGTTACGCGAAAATATCCGACACGGATTTTGTTTGAATTTCTCGGCAAAGAACGCGCCGTTGTTCTTGACCAAATTCAGACTGTTGAAAAATTGCGTCTAACCAAAAAAATCGGCGAAATCGAAACACAACAACAACGCGAAATTTTAGAAAGGTTGCAAGAATTATTTGCGCTGTGAAATAGAGTCTTTGGCGACAAAAGATTCTCAAACCGCGTAAGGTGAATAATTAAGTTTTATGGTAAGATGTAAATTAAGTTTACATCTTGTAAAGAAACTTGAATATATGAAAGAGTGGATAATTCTTGTCATAGATGAAGAACCGAATGATCGTCTTCTGATGAAGCGATGTTTTTCGACCGATTATAAGGTAACTGCGGTAAGTTCCGGCAGAGAGGCTTTGGCATATCTCGAAACAACTGAGGTTGATATTATTTTGAGTAATTTTTCGATTAAAGATATGTCTGGGCTTGATTTATTTAATCAATCACGAGTTACACAACCGGAGGCAATTCGAATTTTGGTTGCCGAATATCAAAACATCGAAAACGCTTCGCGCGAGATTATCGAATCCGCGGTTTATCAGGTAATTCGCAAACCTTGGCATCCGACTGCGCTTTTGTTAATGGTTCGCCGGGCGCTTGAAAGCCGTGAATTAGCGCGTCGTCATCGTTACTTAAGCCGCGCTTTGAAATTCTCCGATTCAATTTGGGAGAAAAATGAAAATGCTTCGACGACAATGCCGAAAACGAATTTTGAGTTCGATAAATTAGTGTTTGTCAGCGAGAGTATGCTGCAAGTTTGCAATCTCGCCCAACGCGGCGCGGTTACGGATTTGCCGATTTTGATTCAAGGTGAAACCGGCACGGGCAAGGAGCTTCTGGCGCGGGCGATTCACGCCTTCAGTCCGCGTCGGAACAATCTGTTTCTCACACAAAATTGCGGCGCAATGCCCGATGAAATGCTCCAATCCGAACTTTTCGGACACAAACGAGGTTCTTTCACGGGCGCAATCAGCGACCGGCTCGGACTTTTTACAGCGGCTGATGGAGGAACGGTTTTTCTTGATGAAATTTCGGATGTTTCGCCGACTTTTCAGGTTAGTCTGCTGAGGTTTTTGCAGGAAGGCGAAGTCAAACCGCTTGGCACGGACAAAACTCATAAAAGTAATGTCAGAATTATCGCGGCATCAAACCGTTCGCTCAAAGATTTGGTCGAACAGGGAAAATTTCGGCGCGATTTGTATTACCGTCTGCGCGGTTTTGAAGTCGGTTTGCCGCCGCTTCGGGAACGGATCGAAGACATTCCGATTTTGGCGGAACATCTCGCGCAAAGATATGCCGAATCAATCGGGCGCAAAATTCCGGGGATTACTTTAGAGGTTATGCGGCGTTTGAAAGCTCATCATTGGTCGGGCAATGTGCGTGAATTGGAAAACGAAATGCGGCGAATGGTCGCGCCGGCGGAAAACGGCGAATTTCTCGCCCTCAAACATTTATCTGAAGAATTAGTAGCAGTTGATGTTGTCAATGTTCAGGATGAATTCAGCCGTCAAAATAAAGCGATACTTGATGGCAATGGAACTTTGAAGGAAATCGTCGAAAGAATGGAACGGCAAATTGTGTCGCAATCGCTTTTGCGGAATAAATGGAACTACACTAAAACAGCGAAAGATTTAGGTTTGTCGCGCGTCGGTTTGGCAAATAAAATCAAGCGTTATAATCTGGAACAGAGTTTGACTTCTGCTAAATCGGCGTGAGGTGAATGATCTATGAATGTGCAAGACAAAGATGTGAAAGAAGATGTTTTTCTGCTTCAATCTCCGACATTTGACGAAGACGGCAACGCAACGGAAACGGCTTTCCGCGATTTGGGAATTACAAAACTCGCTAAACAACTTAAACTAAAACCCGAACAAACTAACGGTCATTGGTGCAGTCGTTGTCACGGAATCTGGTTTGGTTACACTCTTGAAACTCAATGTCCTGTTTGCGGAAACCGACATGGCTAATTTTGCAAAGTTAGTTTGCTTGCTAAATTTCATTGCAAACTTAGTTTGCATATTTTCACACCTTTCAATAGTTCAAAAATCTAAAAAAGTTCAATAAAATCAAATAATCCCCCAACTGCTCTAATGGCACAGTGATTGCTTCCGTCTTATCTAGCTACGCAAGAAATTGAAAAAAATTTAATTAAATATAAAGGAGTTTAAAAATGGCGAACTTACTTTGGTTGCAAGGCGGTGCGTGTTCGGGAAATACGATGTCGTTTCTGAATGCGGAAGAGCCGAGTGCTTGCGATTTGGTTACGGATTTCGGGATAAATGTTTTGTGGCATCCGTCGCTCGGTGTGGAGCTTGGCGACAATTTGCAAAAGATTTTGCGCGATTGCGTTTCGGGCGCGATTCCGCTCGATATTTTTGTGTTTGAAGGTTCGGTTGTCAATGCGCCAAACGGCACGGGCGAATGGAATCGGTTTGCGGGCAGACCGATGAAACAATGGGTCAAGGAATTGTGCGACGCGGCGACATTTGTTGTGGCAATTGGCGATTGTGCGACTTGGGGCGGAATTCCGGCGACTGCGCCGAATCCTTCTGATTCAGTCGGTTTGCAATTCTTAAAACGCGCTCCGGGCGGCTCGCTCGGTTCGGATTTCAAATCAAAATCAGGATTGCCTGTAATAAATGTTCCGGGCTGTCCGGCGCATCCTGATTGGATTACGCAAATTGTCGTAGCGGTCGCAACGGGACGCGGCGGCGACATCGCTTTAGATGAATTCCAACGTCCGAAAACTTTCTTCCAAAGTTTCACGCAAACGGGCTGCACGCGCAATATGCACTATGCGTATAAAGTTTCGGCAACCGAATTCGGACAGCGCAAAGGTTGTCTTTACTATGATTTAGGCTGTCGCGGTCCCATGACGCATTCGCCTTGCAATCGAATTTTGTGGAATCGTCAATCATCAAAAACACGCTGGGGCAGCCAATTAAGCAAAAAACTGGAATTTCCGTTTTTTGATCTAGCTCCGGGAACGGTTTTCAAGACGCAAACCGTGATGGGATTTCCGAAAGAAATGCCCGAAGGTGTGAGCAAACAAGGTTATATGGCAATGACGGCGGCGGCGAAAAACGCGGCTCCGGCGTGGGCGGAACAGGACATTTTTGTCGTTTAGAAAAAGGAGCAAAAGAAAATTATGGCAGTTCAAACATTAGATATTTCGCCCGTTGGACGAGTTGAAGGCGACTTGGATGTCCGCGTTGATATTACGGACGGCGTAGTTACAAACGCTTGGACACAAGCGGAACTTTTTCGGGGTTTTGAGATTATTTTGCGAGACAAAGATCCGCAAGCCGGCTTGGTCATTACGCCTCGCGCTTGCGGAATTTGCGGCGCATCGCATCTGACTTGTGCGGCGTGGGCATTGGATACGGCATGGAACGCAGATGTTCCGCGCAACGCAATTTTAGCGCGAAATTTGGGACAATTAACCGAAAGTCTGCAAAGCCAACCGCGTTATTTTTATGGACTTTACGCGATTGATATGACCAATAAAAAATATCGCGGAAGTAAATATTACGAAGAAGCGTGCAAGCGTTTTGCGCCATTTACAGGAACTTCCTACGAACACGGCGTTACCATTTCGGGCAAGCCGGTCGAGATTTACGCGATGCTCGGCGGACAGTGGCCACATTCGAGTTATATGGTTCCGGGCGGCGTAATGTGTGCACCAACTTTGACGGATGTAACCCGCGCTTGGTCAATTTTGGAGTATTTTCGACGTGATTGGCTCGAATCAATGTGGCTTGGTTGTTCGCTGGAAAGATACGAGGAAATAAGAAGCTATGATGATTTTATGACGTGGCTTGATGAAAGCCCGGCACACGCTAATTCGGATTTGGGCTTTTATTGGAAAATGGGCTTGGACATTGGTTTAGATAAATATGGCGGTGGGGTTGGAAAATATGTTTCGTGGGGATATTTGCCACACGAAGACAAATATAATAAACCGACGATTGAAAATCGCAATGCTGCGCTTATTATGAAAAGCGGAATTTATGATGCCGCGAGCGACACGCATCTAACGATGTCGCAAGATCGTTGCCGCGAAAATATTTCGCACTCTTGGTATGACGAATCTACGGCTGACCAACATCCGTTTGACCGCACGACAAAAGCGATACAGAAAAACGACATCAATTTCGAGCAAAAATATTCGTGGGCGACTGCCGTTAAAGATCAGGAATATGGGCGACTTGAAGCCGGACCGTTTGCGCGTCAATTAGTCGCCGGCGGACATCAGGGCGAAGAATGGCAACATTACGATCCGTTAATTTTGGATATGTATAAAAAGATGGGCGGTCCGAGCGTGCATCTGCGACAAATTGCGCGAATGCACGAAACGATTAAACTTTATCGGCAAGCCGAACATTGTTTGCGCGAATTCAAATTAAACGATTCGTGGTATGTTAAACCGACTGAAAAAGACGGCAAAGGTTGGGGCGCAACCGAAGCGATTCGCGGCGCGTTGTGTCATTGGATCGAAGTTGAAGGCGGCAAAATTAAGAACTATCAAATCATTGCGCCGACAACTTGGAACGTCGGTCCGCGTGATGGCGACAACAATCTCGGTCCGATTGAATCGGCTTTAATCGGCAGTCCGATTGCCGATCCGAGCGATCCGGTCGAGGTCGGTCATGTAGCGCGTTCATTTGATTCTTGCTTAGTTTGCACAGTCCACGCGCACGATGCGAAGACCGGCAAAGAATTGTCGCGCTTCCGCATCGGCTAATATAAAAGGGATTAGGGAAGAAGGATGAGAAATTGTATAAAAACTCATCCTTCTTCCCTAAGTGCTTGTATAATTAAACCGAAAGGAGCGTGAATGCACACTGACGAAGAAAATGCCCTGCGTATCAAAATCGGCGAAATTTTAGCTGACGGACTGGAGACCCAGTTAGAACCTTTTCCCGAAACTCACGTTGAGTTTGCGGAATTGTTAGCAACATTGCGGCATCTTGACGCTGACGATTTGGAAAGCAAATTGGTCATTGGGGGTTTTGCCGATAAACCTTACGGACCGGATCAGATGCGCTGTCTCGAATGTATGTATTATCTCGTGCATCGAAAATGGTGCGATTTACCCGAATTGGCAGTTCCCGTCGAGCCTGATTGGTATTGCCGTCTGTGGCGGATTTGAGTCAATTACGAATTTAAAAAATTGATTTTATGGACGATAATGCTTTGCGCGACAAACTTGGTAAAATGCTTTCCGACGGACTCGAAACAGATTGGAAAAATCGAGCTTACGACAGCGAATCTGTTGCCAAAATCATTGGAAAATTAGAAAAACTCGCGCCGGATGATTGGGAACAAAAGTTAATTATCGGAGGTTTTACCGATTTTCCTTACGGCGAAGAGGAGGAAATTGAGCAGAGTTGTGCAACTTGTATGTATTATCTGAAACACCGAAAATATTGCGAATTGCCTTCATTAGATTGCCCGGTCGAGCCGGAATGGTCGTGCATCGTTTGGAGAATTTAAAAGCTTTGAGTCCCGCCTTTAGGCAGCTTTTCCGTTGCACTTCGCTAGCGGTTGCCACCTAAAGGCGGGACTCAAAACATTAAAACAATGCTAACAATTATCGGTTGCGGAAACTCGAATCGGACAGACGATGGCGCAGGTGTTTATGTCGCACAACATCTGCAAAGATTTCTACAATTTAATCCGAAGCAAAATGTCAAAATTTTTGACGCGGGAACGGGCGGAATTGATGTGATGTTTCAGGCTCGCGGTTCTTCGCGTTTGATTATTATTGACGCAAGCCAAACCGGAAGCGAAGCGGGCGCGATTTTTCAAGTTCCGGGCGAAGAATTGGAACGTGAACGTGAAGTCAGTTATTCTTTACACGATTTTCGTTGGGATGATGCGCTTTATGCCGGACGAAAGATTTTTAAGGAAGATTTTCCGCAAAATGTTGAAGTTTTTCTTATCGAAGCCGAAAGTTTGGATTACGGTTTGGAATTGACTGGGAAAGTAAAAATTTCCGCCGAAAAAACAATCGAAAAACTCAAAGGAATTATCGCCGGATATGAGTAAAAATCTGCAAGTAAAAATTGCTCGCGGAAACATCTACATTCCGCTCGAAACTTACGAAATCTATCTCAAAAACATCGAAGCCGTCGCGCTTTTGCCGCACGAAAAAGGCATTTTGATTTTTCCGCTTATTCAACAATCGGCTGGCGGTTTGCTCCTAAAAATCAAGAACTTACAAGGCGACCGCGTTATTCACGCACAAGAATTTTTTAGAAAAAATAATTACGCCGAAACTTATGACGAAACGATTTGCGAAACAGTTTGGGAAAGCGAACGCCATGCGATTTTGATAAATTACCTAAACACCAAAACTGCAAACTAAGTTTGCAGTTTGAAAATCTAATTGACAAATTAAAATTGCAAAGCTAAACTCAAAATCAGTCAAGCAAATCAATTTACTGAAAATATTAAAAACAATGGCGACACTTTCCGACGCAAATTTTGAAGCGGCACTTCGAGCGATTGAAACCGAAGATGCAAGCAACGAAGAAAAAGCTGAAATGCTGATGGAAATGGCGATGGGCATTCAGCAAAAGCCGAAAAGCGCAAAGCAAATCGAAGACGCAATTGAGTTGTATAAACGTGCTTTGGAAATCTGCCCCGAACCGGCAATTTTGCTTCGAGCGCGAATTAAAGCACGTCAAGCCACCGCTTTTCAACAACTTCCAAACGGCAATCATCAAACGCTTTTTACCGCGCAAGACCTTTTTAATGAAGCACTTCCAACTTTCAAACAACACGAATTAAAAGAAGAAGCCGCTGAAACCGAATTAAATTTGGGATTGGTAACGCAATCGCTCGCGCAGAACGGAATGGGCAGATTGACGGATGCTATCCAACATTATCACAACGCTTTACGAGTTTTTACGAAAGACGATTATCCACAAGATTTCGCCGTTTTGCACAACAATTTAGCGATTGCATATCTTTCGATGCCGATGACGGACGAGCGCGGAAAAATGCGTGAGGCTTTGGCGGTGCAATCGTTTGAAGAGGTTTTGAAAGTCATCAACATCATTGACCATCCAAGCGAATACGCGATGATAAATAATAATTTAGGAAACGCTCTGCAATACGCTTCGACAAGCCACGCGCTGGCAAACAACATTCGCGCAATTGAGGCTTACGATGAAGCGTTAAAAGTGCGAAACCCACGCGATACGCCGATGGAATATGCCAATACAATCGCCAATAAAGCCAATGTTTTAAGGAATTTGCCGGACGATGCAGAAGATTTGAGCAAAGGAAACCGTGAAAACTTGAAGCAGGCATTTACGCTCTACGAAGAAGCCCGAAGCATCTTTAAACACTTCGGACAGATGGAAGGCGTGGCGCAAATTTCGGAAACTTTAAAAGAAATCAGCCAAGAATTAGGGCAAGCAAATTCGGCGGGAAACAGTTTTGCAAATTAACTTTGCGAGAGAAAATTTATGTCAATAATTTTAATTTTAGTTTCAATTTTGGTCGGAATAATTTTCGGCGCGGCAGGCGGCGCATTAGTCGGTTGGCGTATTGCGGGAAAAGATTTGGGCGACGGTTTTGCCTCGCTTATGGGCGCAATGTTCGGAATGGCAGCAGCAGTTCCGGGAACAATTGTCGGAGTAATCATTTTAACTTTGATTTCGTGAGGTGAAAAATTATGTGGGAAATGTTCAAACAGTCAATGATAATGTTTTTGAAGGGCAACCTGTTCCGTGATAACAAGCTCGTCTTTATGCAAGGCTCGATTGGAGTCATTGTGGCGATTGTTTTAACGGTTTTGCTCGGCAAATTCCTTTTGCCGATGTGGGCGGCGGCGATTATCGGCGGATTTGTCAGTGGCGCACTAATGCCGTATTTATTCAAAAACCTGAAATACGCCTAAACATTTACCATTTACCATTGAACATTTGTCGAAAAAGATTTTTGTTCAATGGTAAATGATAAATGATAAATGATAAATGACAGAAGCAACACAATTACAATCGAACAGTGCGGAAGATTTGGCGCGTCTGGCGGGCGATATTGACAAACTCGAATCAATCGTTGCAGGTTGGGACGAGCATTATCAACTGACGACAACCGCGCTTAAAACTTCGATTGAAGAATTGCACAAAGAGGCTTTTAAGCGTCTGATTCGCGCTTTGAAGGACGACGCTTCTGCCGGATTAATACTTCGTGAAGCGATGCAAGATCAAGTCATTTATGGCGTTTTGCTTTATCACGGATTGGTCAAAGAATCCGTCAACTCACGTTTAATCAAGGCTTTAGATGCCGTGCGCCCGATGCTTCAAGGACACGGCGGTGATGTCGAATTAGTTGCAATTAAACCACCGGACACGGTTGAAATCCGGCTTGTCGGTTCGTGCCACGGTTGCCCGTCTTCCGGTCAAACTTTAACTGAAGGCATCGAAAAATCAATCAAAGAATATTGCCCCGAAATCATAAATATCAATCAAGTCAGTCGCGGGCGTTCGGAAGTTGAAGCTAGCGGCGAACCGAAACTTTATTTTATCAGCCCATTTGCCTCAAATTTAAAGGAAAAATGGCTCGAAGGCTGTTTAATTAACGACATTCCCGAAGGTCGCGTGATTGAAAAAGTTGTTAAAGATCGCTCGGTTTTGCTTTATAAACAAGGCGAAACGGT
>CALMEH010000613.1 GCA_937863115.1 uncultured Acidobacteriota bacterium | reverse complement strand
CCCTTTGCCTCCGACATATAAAAGCGCAAGCGAAACGCCAACGCCCATAATCAAAATATTTACCAAAAGCGTCAGACACAAGCCGAGATATTTGCCGATGATAAATTCGCCGCGCCCGATCGGTTTTGAAAAAATCGCGTAAACCGTGCGTTTTTCGATTTCTTTGGAAACCAGACTGACACCAACGAAAATCGAAATAAACGCACCGAAAATCAGCATTGCGGTTAAACCTAAATTAACGATTGTCCGTGCTTCTTGTCCGGCTGTAAGTTCGCCTAAAAAAACGGCGCAAACCGTAATCATCAGCACAAAAAGCACAAGATTATACAAAACTCTGTCGCGCACTGCTTCGCGGAAAGTATTGCGGGCAATCGTAAATATCCGTGGAATATTTAAATTCATTTTAAATTTAACTTGGTGGCTAAACTGTAAAATTGATTTTTATAAAGAAAAAAAGCGTAGAAATTTAGCCGGAATGATATTTGAAAAAATTTGGTTTTAGTTTAATGCAATGTATTGAATTTATTGCACAATTCCATTATACGCAAATCATTGAATATTTCAATATATTTTTGCGGCGTTTGCTAATTTATCTACCAATTGTTTCGGAGTAAATGGATTTTACAATCGAATAGGTGATTGATGATAGGTGATAGATAAATTCTAACATTGTTTTGGGGCGAAAAAATTTAATTCGAGAACCAATTTTGTAGAGTTTCTGATTAGTTGTGAGCGAGTTTGTGATTTTGGCTGAATTTGTCTTTTAATTTGAGAAAAGGTTTTTCGACACAATAGTAAGAAATAATTGTAAAAGCGAAAGAAAGAGCAATCGCCAACAATAATTGTAAACGATGAATCGGGCAAATAAGCATTGCCGTATAAATACCAACGAATTGCCCAATGCCGGAGATAAAGTCCGTAGTAAACTCGTCCGATCCAAACAAGCGCGGACAACTCAAAATATTGACGGCGCGTTTCGGTTTAAAAGCGGTCAAAGAAATCAAAAGAAATCCGACAGAGACTGCAATGAAGGTATAACCTCTGCTTTCGTATAAAAATGCGTCCGACCATTCCAGCAATGAAACCGAAATAATCATAAAAAATCTGCTCTAGGTTGAAAATTCTTTTTCGAGAAACTTTGCAGAGAGATTTTCGGTGGAGAAAAATTTCTTTCGTGCCGCCAATAAAATTAGCGAAAGCAAACCCAACCACGTCAAAATTGATAAAATTGAAGCAGTTCGGACAGAAAATGGTTCTTGAAAATGCAGTCTGACGGTTGATTTTCCGTAACCGACCGGAATTATCATTGCGCCGTTTTCGTCTTTGCCAATTTCAACGGGTTGATCGTTGACGGTCGCTTGCCAATGCGGATAGTAAAAAGTTGCTACGCGGACATTTTCTGTTGATCCGTCGAAAACTTCAAAAACTCTATTTTCCGCTTCCCAGGTAATAATTTTCGATGAACGATCTCCGGCAGAAAGTTTGTCCGTGTTTTGGAATGCTTCGTTTTTTGACCAAATCGTCCACCAAAAATGATAACTTTCAGAATCGGGCGAAGTAATGGCGTAATTGTTAAATCTTTCGCCTGAGATCGGGACAAAAGCCGTCGGGTGCAGAATGTAGAGAGCGTTGAATAAGACGACGGCGGCGATTGATATTCCGCTTGCATAAATCCAGAGACGGTTTTTGTGCAAGCCGGCTTTGAAAAAATATTGTGCCGAAACGACTACGACAACCGCGCCGCACATTGCGGTTACGGGAAGCCAACGCACGGGAAATTGAATTTTTTGAAGCGGCGTTATTATTTTCCAAATCCAACTGCTCAAAGGCGTAACCATAAAAAACGCGAAAAGCCCGAGCGGTAAAACTGTGCGGAAAACGCTATTTTCAGAATCGGATTCGAGTTTGTTTTTGGATCTATAGATAAAATATGCTGCCGATGAAATTAGAAATAAAAGCGTCAAAATTGTCGAAACATCAAAAATCCAACTGCCGTGAGATGTATCGGAAACGCGGTAATATGCAAACGGAAAAAAACCTGTTTGATAATCAAATACGCCTTTGCTGTAATCTTCCGAGGCGTGTTTGAGCCATTGCATTTCGGAAATCATTGCGACCCAATAAAACGAACTCGCCGCAAATCCGATTATTGCACCGACGAAGCATTTGAGAAACGGTTTTATGCCGTCTTTTTTTGAAAAAAGCAACAGCGCATAAACCGCCATACAAATCGAGGAAATAATTGTGAAAGGTAAATGCGTCAGAATCAGCAAGGCGTAACAAATGCCTAAACCGAGCGCGTCTGTCCATTTATCGCGTTGAAAAATTCTTGTTAAATAACCTAAACAAAACGCTAAAAGGGAAGCCGCCGCAAATTCGGCATAAATGTTAAATGATGTGTAAAGATGATTTAGATGAATCGGGATAAGGATGTAAACGCAGGCGGCAACGGTTGAAAGTTTCGGCGATAACCAACATCTGCTCCAAAAATAGATGCCGAAACTGCCCAAGATCATCCAGAACATAAAACTTATCCAGCTTGCGTCATACCAATTGCCGACGACTATTTTTAAAACTGCGAGGAAATAATAAACAAGCGGCGGATAAAAGCGGATTCCGATGCCGCCGTAACCGAAATTTTCTTTGTCCGACCAACTTGGAAAAAAGTCACCTTCTTGAATCGAATGATAGTAAATGTTGGCAAATTTATAGTGTTGCGGTGTGTCAATCGTATCGGGAATGCCGTAATAAACAATCGGCAGAACCGAAACGATGCCGACTAAAATAATTATTGCAAAGTAAAAATACTGATACGATAATTTATTACTTTTCATTGTGGAATTTTGCGGGAAGGAATTTGAAGGTGGCGGAAGGCGAGAAGTTTATCTAAAAAAAGCAGGACAAGTATAAACTCGTCCCGCTTTTCGATTTTTTGCAAACATCTAAATAATTAGTTGTTGAGCGGTTGTGCGCCGGTAACGACACGCGTTGTCGAATCTGCGATGATCGCTCCGTTGTCTGTGTTTGCGTGAACAACACCGACTTCCGTGATAAAGAAGCGACGGCTTCCTGTTGCCGCAAATTGTGATGCCGATGTGTGTGTTACAGGTTGCGATTCAATCGAGAAGATCGAAGGATTGCCGTTTGCTGCTGCAGTAACAACCGGTGTCAGATAATATCCGCTTTTGGCGGTTGCGCCGTTGGTTGAAGTTGAAAGAACTGCATCAACTAATCCTGCCGTTGACAATTGACCAAGTGTTCCGAAGTTACCGGCACCACTGGTTGATTGATAAGTAACTTCAGCACCGTGCAAAGTGCGAAGAGTCG
>CALMEH010000612.1 GCA_937863115.1 uncultured Acidobacteriota bacterium | reverse complement strand
ACCAGTTGTGCCGATTCGAGCGTTACATTTGTTCGCACACCACTCGCAATCGTGAACGCACCGGGCGAAATTGTTCCCGAAAAACCGGAATTTATGCCATATGTGTAGCCTTTTGTTTCGCGCAATTCCTGCGTTAATTGCGAAGCGAAACCGCCGCCGCCCAAGATGTAATTCATCACGGTTGCCGGATAAAAATCCGCGTCCGTCGCCGCCAACGCCGGATAACCGAAACGTAAAACCGACTGTTTCGCGTCCGGCACATTGTAGAAATAGATCTGCGATTTTGTCGGCGCAGACGGCGTTTGATAAACAGGAATCGTAACTTTTTTCGCCTTCCATTTTTTATTCAAACTGCCTAAAGACTTAACGATCGCCGCTTTTTTCAAATCGCCGACAACGTGCATTCGCGCTGTTGAAGGTGAAAGATTTTTCGCGTAAAATGCCTTCAAATCGTCCATCGAAATCGCATTTACAGATTCGACCGTTCCTAAAATATTGCGCGAACGAATATTGTCTTTGCCATAGATCAGAAGATTATAATTATTCTGCGCGATGGCGTTCGGGTTCGCTTCTTGTTGGCGAATCTGACTGATAACGCCTTGTTTGACCAAATCGAACTCTTTGGCATCCCAACGCGGTTCGAGCAAAATTTCTTCGACGAGCGCGAGCGTCGCATCATAGTTTTTCGCCAATGTCGTAACGCCGATGCGAATGTCTTCCGTTCCCGCAAAAACATTTACCGATGCGCCAAGTTGTTGAATCGCGTCTTCCAATTCCTGCGGCGTTTTTCGCGCCGTGCCTTGCGTCATCATTCGCGCCAGCATATTCGCCACGCCGACTTTTTTAATATCATCGAGAAGCAATCCGCCGTCCAGAACGATTTCAAACTGCACGAGCGGAACTTCCGTATTTTCAATGCCATAGACGCGCAAACCGTTTGATGTTTTTTGTTCCCAAATCGCCGGAATTTTCACTTGCGGAGACTCACCGTAAGGCGGCTCAATCGAGCGGTCAAAGGTCGAAGGCGTTTTCTGATATTCGGCATTGATGCTCGGATCAACTTCTTGCTCCGCGCCCTGCACGATTTTTTCTTCCGCAACTTCCGCCTTTTTCGAGTTTTCAAGCGCGAGATTTACTTTACCTTTCGGCACAAAACTCGTTGCTACGAAATTTTTGCCTTTGATGTATTTTTCATAAACGCGCATCACGTCCGCCGGAGTTACGGCTGAGATATTTCTGATGTCGTTTTCGACACAACCCGGATTTTTTGTCAGATAATTGCATTGTGCAAGCTGTGCGCCTTTGCCTAAAACACTCGACAGCGAATTGTAAAATCCGGTTTCCTGACCTGCTTTGATGCGATTTAAATCTTTTTCCGAAATCCCTTCTTTTTCAAATTTTGCAAAGGCTTCATTGATGGCAGTTGCAACTTCGTCCAAATCTTTTTCGGCAAAAGCTCGAACCTGAAGTTGGATTTGTCCGGCAAGTTCGGAATTGTAATTAAACATTGCAACATTTGAAGTCAGTTTTTTATCTTCAACCAAAACCTGATAAAGCGGGGCTTTTTTGCCGTTTGAAAGATAATTGGTCAGAACATTCAAAGCGTAAGAATCGGGATGATATTGTTCAACAGTCGGGTAAGCGTAAGTCAATTCGGGCAAACGCGCAAAATTGTCTTCGTGATAAAGTTTGACGTTTTCTTTGACATTTCCCGCACGTTTCGCCAAAGGCGCAACTTCTTCGCCGCGTTTGATTTCGCCGAAATATTTTTCAACCCATTTTCGCGCTTGCGCCGTATCAAAATCGCCCGTAACAATCAAAGTGCAGTTATTCGGCACATACCAGCGGCGGAAAAATTCCTTCACGTCCGCGAGCGTCGCATTGTCCAAATCTTCGAGCGAACCGATAACCTGCCAATTATACGGATGGTCTGCCGGAAAGAGATTTTTATCAATCACATATTGCGTATGACCGTAAGGCTGATTGTCCACGCCTTGCCGTTTTTCGTTTTTGACGACCTGTTTTTCCTTCGCCAAAACCGGCTCAGTTACAGTATTGATAAACCAACCCAATTTGTCTGCTTCCGCCCAAATCATTTTTTCGAGAGCGTCCTTCGGCACGGTTTGCAAATAATTTGTGCGGTCGCGCGAAGTCGAACCGTTCGCGCCCGAACCGCCGATTTGTGCCGACATTTTATCAAGTCCGCCTTTGCCCAAATTTTCCGATTCCAAAAACAAAAGATGCTCAAATAAATGAGCAAATCCCGTTCGCCCAGCCTTTTCACGCGACGAACCGACGTGCGCCGTCAAATTCACCGCAACCACCGGATCGCTTCGGTCAACGTGAAAAATTACGTCCAAACCGTTCGGCAAAGTAAATTTTTCATACTCGACCTTAAACGAAGGAGTTTGTTTTTGAGCAAAAACAGGAACAGATGTAAGCAAAAGACAAAAAACGAGCAAATAAGATTTAATAATTTTCATAATTTTTCCGGAATTTAAGATGTATGTTTCGGCAATTATTGGTTTTACGCAATTTTTATGAGTTTTGGTTTCAAAAGTTCCGTTTTCATTTCAAATAAGGAACATTGTAATTTTGAATTTGCGCGTCAACCGTTACAATCGTCAAATTGTTTGCCAACGTCTGACAAATCAGAATACGGTCAAATGGATCGCGGTGCAATGCGGGCAAGATCGCAAGTTCTTTGACCGCGTTTTCATGCAAGGAAAGACTTTTGATTTGATGTTTTCGGCGTTCGTTCGGAATATAAATTTCGGGCGATTGCGGGAGTGGAAGTTTGCCGAGATTGTATTTTGTAATCACTTCCCAAAGCGATGCAACGCTCAAAAAGACTTCGTTTTTCGGCTCACGAATCGCATCACGAAAAAGCGTCGGAAGGCGCAAATCCGCCGTAATAAACCAAAGAAAAATGTGCGTGTCTAAAAGCAATTTCATCAGTTTTCAAAATCTGCCAAAACATTTTCCGGCAAAGGCGCATCAAAATCTTCCGGCACGACAAAACTGCCTTTGCTCAACCCGAACGGACGCAGATCTTTCGCGCTCGTTTCTTCGTCCAAAATTGTTACAATAACGCTCACCGCTTCGCTTGATTTCGCTTCTTCGGGAACTTCGCCGTTCCATTCCAACTGATTGCCGTTGAGCGTTGCTTTGTATGTTTGAAGCATAAATTTCTCACCTCTAAATTACCGTTTCAAATTCCTTCGTCAAAGCCAAATCTTCCTTGGCAGTTGCTTGATAGCCTTCAGCAAGAAACGACCGTAAATTTCATCAATTAATTTCATTTCGATTGTTTTCATAAACAAATTCTAGCACAACGCGAAAAGTTATTTCTCACTCTTATCTTTCGACACTTTTAATAATCCCCTTTCTTTTAACAATTCTTCAGCTTCAGGATAGCGGCGATAATATCTTTTTGAAACGTCTTTCCACGTCCAATAGGCAAGATAGGTAAATCCGATTCCAATAGCTGAAGTCAAAAGACAAACCCAAACTAAATTACTTCCGAAATATTTCGGAAGTTGAATAATAAAAAAAATTGGAAGCATAAGTGAAATTATCAAAAAGTTTAGAAAAGATGATCGGCTTATCCGAATTCGCATTCTTTGGTAATTAAAAAGCTGGTCTAAAGGAGAATTTTCACCAGCCAAAGTCCTTACTCGAAGAATTGACTTATTCTCATCTTTTATAAATTCGTTGCGAATTTTTTTGTCTTTCTTTTTCAGAATGCGGTCAGCAAAATTATCAACAAAAACTCCTATCGGATAAGAAATAGCAATAAGTAACCCGACAATAATTGTGCTAAACTCTTTTACTTTACCAAATTCCAGCCAATTTGTTCCTGTAAAAGTCAGAATTAATAAGGAAATCCAAACAGCTACTTGGATTCCTATAACTAAAAACTCAACTATAAGATTGGTCGTATTCATATTTTTCAATTTTACTCATCAATCACCGGCTCTTGTTTCCGCGTTTTGCGGCGTTCGGCTTTCCATTTTTTTCGCACGGTGGCGACATCGAATTTGTCGCGTTTGCCGTCGCGCATATTTTCGATTTCGTGTTGGACTCGTGCCGCGATTAGACGATACGCTTCGGTGTTTGGAACGCCTTTGGTCATTTCTAAAAGTTCGTCATATTCCAAAAATCTGCCGACTTTTGCGCCGACTTTTGCGCCTAAGCTGTCGGTTTTCGGGATAATTGTGCCTTTCGGGAAGGCTTCGTAAGTTCCCCACAAGTAAATCGGCAAAATTCCGATTTTTTGGTTGAGCGCGAGATAGCCGATGATTGGTTTGAATTCGGCGATTTCGCCCGAAAGCTGCCGTCCGCCTTCGGGGAAAATCAGCGCGTTGTAGCCTTCTTCCAAAATCCGCGTAACGTGGCGCAGAGATTGGCGCAAACTTCCCGTTCGCTCGATTGGCACGAGCGTCGTGAAATTGTTCATATAAGCGCGTTTGTATTTCGTGTCGAACCAATAATCAGCCGCCGCGACCGCGACGGTTTGTTCGGCAACGTCTTTTCCTAACGCTTTTTTGACCAAACCCGTGTCGAGATGCGACGAATGATTTGGCGCGACTATAAAATTCGTGTGCGGCGGAACATTTGATTCGCCTTCGATTTTCGTCTGCAAAACCGTGTCGTAAAGTTTGTCTTGAGCGAAATCAACGAGCGAATTTCCGACGCGCCGAATGATCGAAGGAACGTGAATTTCTTCTTCGTCTTTTTTCTCGACGACTTTCGGTTCGTCGGCGAGTTTTTTCGATTTATCAACTCTTTGCACAGCCGTCAAAAGTTCGCGCACCGATTGAATTTCGTTCAAAGTATCAGGCGAAGGAACGCGTCCGCCCGCATCTTCGACCGCGCCTTGAAGTTCAACAAACATCAGCGAATCAAAGCCTAAATCTGCCAATTTATCTTCCAGAGCGATGTCGGAAAGCGGACGATTTGAAACGCTGGCGACGATTTTGCGAATCCACAAAGCCGTGTCGTCGCCTTTGGAATCGGCAGTAATTCGCGTTTTATTTTTCGATTTCGCTTCGAGATTTTGAAGCATTTCGACGACTTCGGGACGTTTTACTTTTCTTGTCGCCGTGCGCGGCAACTCAAACGGCGTTAAATGCAAAACTTTAACGCGTTTGAAAAACGGCAACGAAGCCGAAACTTCGCGGAAGGAATTTTCGATAATTTTGTTCGTTTCGGCGCGTGAAAGTGAAATATCGTGTTCATAATCCGGCACGACAAGCGCGGCAATTTTCTCGCCGCCGTCGTCATCGGGCAAACCGACAACCGATAATTCCTTAATAAAAGAAGATTTTCCGTAATGATCTTCGATCTCGTCGGGATAGATATTTTTGCCGTTCGAGTCAATAATCACATCTTTTGAACGTCCGACGATATACAAATTTCCGTCATCGTCCAATTTGCCCAAATCGCCTGTTTTCAGCCAACGATCTTGCAAAACCGATTCGGTTGCGGCTTCGTTGTTGTAATATCCGAGCATCACATTTTGACCGCGTGCGAGAACTTCGCCGACTCCGTTTTCGTCCGGCGATTCGATTTTTACCTCAACGCCCGGAAGCGGTTTGCCGACGCTTCCGCGAATCAATTTATTTTCCGGTCGCGTTACGGTCAAAACCGGCGAAGATTCGGTCAAACCGTAACCTTCGAGAACCGTGAAACCAAGTCCGTGCAAGTCTTTTTGAACTTTTTCCGACAACGCCGAACCGCCCGAAATCAGATAACGCATTCGTCCGCCCATTCCTTGATGAATCGGGAAAAAGATGATCGGACCGAGATTAAACGGCGTATTGTCGCGCACCCAAGCGTTAAATTCGATGACGTTATCCGCCAAATCCGCGAACCAATCGCCGCGTTCGCGCATACGAGTTTTGATTCGGCGATGCAGCATTTCCCACAACGCCGGAACGCCGACCATTCCCGTAACGTGATTGTTTTCAATCGCGCGTGAAAGTTCTTCGCCGTTTAATTCGTTGAGATATGTGATTTGCGTGCCGTTTGAAAATGGCGTTAAAAAACCTGCCGAAAATTCAAAAGTATGGTGCATCGGCAAAACCGACAAAACGCCGTCCGAAATGTCCATATCCAAAACGGACGACAACATCGAGATCATATTGACAAAATTTTTGTGCGAAAGCATCACGGCTTTCGGCGTTCCGGTCGTGCCTGATGTAAAGATCAGCGACGCAACCGAACCCGACAAAATTTTATTCGGCAAAAGCGCATTTCTTCGCGCTTCTTCGATTTCGTCTTGAATCTCGAAAACTTCGTCAAACGTGAAAACATTCAAACTCAAATTCGCCGCTTTCAGACGTTCCGCCAAATCCAAATTTTCGTCCGCAAGTTTCGGCGAAATCATAATCGCCGACGCTTCGCCCGCGCTTGCAAACGCGATAATTTCGTCAACCGAACTCGCCGGATCAATCGGAATTGCGGTTGCGCCGGCTTTCAAAATCCCGAAATACGAAATTCCCCATTCGGGCATATTGTTTGAAAACAAAATCACGCGGTCGTTTTGTTTGATGCCGTTTTCCGCCAAAAATCCGGCAGCGCGATAAGTTAATTCTTTGACATCTTCAAACGTATATTGCTCTTTTCTGCCATTTCGTTCGATTTTCATCGCAATCCGCGTCGGAAATCTTTTGACCGAAGTATCGAATAAATCGAGCAAATCTTTATAGGTGTAAGAACGCTTTTCGATTTTTTTCAAATCTTCTTCGAGTTGTGGCAAAACCCATTTCCGCATTCCGGGAAAATGAACTTTGAGCCAATAATCATACCAATCCAATTTTTCGGGATACCAAGGCAGAAGATTTTTCTCGCTTTCTTTAACAAGCGACATCAGCGCACGCACGTTGTCCGAACGATATTCGTAAGCGTTATCAATCATAAACGGCTTGAACATATCGAAAGCATTCATCGTTTCCTGCGTTGTTTGCTCAAATTCGATGACCGATTTTTTCAAGTCCGAAACGATATTTGAAAATCGTCCGCCCGCCCAAGTCGGTGCGGCTTTGTCGAGTAAATCATTAGCGGATTTCGCCAATTTATTGAGCATCGGCGCAGAATATCGTTCGTATTTTTTCTGCGTTGTCGGCGAAGTTTCAATCATCGCCGCCACCGAATTCATCAACTTATTGCCCGTGTCTTTTTCCTTAAAATAATCGCGTTTGTAAAGCCCGACAAGTCCGACAATGCGCTTCATATCGTTCGGATTTGAATCGCCGCTTGATGCCTGAAAAACGAGCGGCGGCTTGTCATCAATCAAAACATTCATCGCCGCGCCGAGAATTGCGCCCGCGACCATATCAACCGGAATCACGTCCAAAACCAATTTTTCATTGACGGGAATAATCGGCTGACCGCGCAAAGCAATTAGGACCTCGGTTAAGTCCAAGGAGCGATACA
>CALMEH010000611.1 GCA_937863115.1 uncultured Acidobacteriota bacterium | reverse complement strand
AAATCCAACGCAAAAGCGCGAGGTTTCCAATGCCGTTTCGTTTTGATTTTCTTCTCAACCGTCTGCGCCGAACCGACTTGCAACGCTTGAATTTTTTCAATCTCAAATTCTTCAACTTGAAAATTATCTAATTGACCGACGACTGCTAACTGTTGACTGCTGACCGCTGACTGTGCTTCGATTTCATCCAAATCAACCGCCTTTTCGTCCAAATCGTTCAAACTCGCATCAATCCCGCTCAAATCTTCTTCATCGCCGACAAATTCAAATTCTTCGTCGCGGACGAGATGCAAAACGACTTCCGCCATTCCGCCCGGACTGCGCTTGCTGGTGCCTTGAAAAACAACGTCCTTCATCTCTTCGCCGCGCAAAGATTTTGCTTTTTGTTCGCCCAAAACCCAAGCAATACAGTCGGCAACATTACTTTTGCCGCAACCGTTTGGTCCAACAACTGCCGTGATTCCGTTGCCGGTGAAGACAATTTCGGTGTAATCGGCGAAAGATTTGAATCCGGTAATTTCGAGACGTTGAAGTTTGAACATTTTCTTGTGCTTTCGGGGAAATACAGCACTATATTTTGTTGTTTTCGCGGCTTTTAGTCAACTACGGGAAAGGCAAAATGCCGCAAAACGGTTTCCGGACGATGAATCGAAGAAACAACCGAAAGGAGAGATTTTTCTGTTGTTTAATTGGTTCATCATCCGGAAATCGTGCATTACGGTTTGTGCCTCTTTAACAATGAGTCGCACATCCGGCAAGCAACCAAATTCATTCTCGGTTCAAACTCTATCTGTATTCCAATATTTCTTCTACATCAAAAACCGCAGTATTTACTGCTCTTACCAAAGATATTAGGGTTGCGCCTGAATTTAGAAATAAACTACCAACAAAGACTGCCCCGGTTGCGATAACTTCATACGGGTCATCAGTTTCCTCAGAACTCATCATAAGGGCACCTGTTGTTCCGGTTAACATAATTCCCATACTTGCACAGAGGTTCTGTATTTGTTTTGCTCCATCCCAGCCGTCAAAATCATCATTGTTGTAAGTTTCAACAAAGAGACTTATGAAATTGATGATTAAATCTATTGCTCCCTCACCCGTTTGATACAACGATTCTACGGGCGGGATAACTTTTTCTTCTAAATATGTTACAAATTTATTGAATGCTTCTTCAACGTCCTCTTCAATCTCTTCGCCTTTCTTTATTTTTGCACCTTTATCGATAAAATAAGCAACTTTTAGTCCCGGAACAACGCCTTTAATTACTACGTCCAGCAATTCTAAAAACCAAATGGGATAATCTAAATAATTTTCAATCTTATCTCTTTCCGAATCTCCGTCGGCAACCGGAAAAGTCGAAGCAACCGTCAAAATTGAAAAAAGCAAATCGGTATAAAATAAACCGCTTACCAAATTTGCACGCTTCTCTTTCGCTTCTTCGTCAACTCCATATTCGACATAATTGGAAATAACGGAAATTGCTCCTGAAATTGTGCCAAGAATACCGCCTGCCAATGTGTAGACTCTCGAATTAAGAATATTATTATCGGAACTTTCCGTATTTTCTGCGGTGGAAGCCGTCACCGTCGCCATAAATGACTGCGTTTCTTGTTGCGGCAAATGTGGAAAAAACGGCATCGGGAAAATTTGCTCATAGCTCAAAGTTTCGATGCCCGTTTCTTGTTTGAACGGAGCTTCTCCGGTGAGTAATTTGTAGCCGATCGTTGTCGGAATCGCGCCTAGAAGAGCAAAACTATCGAGCAAAGTAAAGTCGTTTCCATCCGTAATGTGCGAATATAAACCGGAAATAAACGGAATATTGATTTTGGAATTGATGGTGGAAATAATCAATTCAATCATTAAATCGGCAAGGTCTATAAAACTAATAAATAAATCTTTGGCAAAAGTTAAAATGCCTACAATCACGTCTTTCGAGATAACTTTAGCAAGGTTTCCGAGAGTCAGTTCGTTATTTTTGATTAACGTGCCAATATCTTTAAAAACTTGCTCAAAGGACTTAAGCCCGTCTTTCAATGTGTTAAGAATGTCTTTTAAAACCTTCTCGAATTGGGCTTGAACGGTTTTATCGGTTAAATCAACGGTTGTCGAAACATTTCCGCCGCCGACATATTGCGCCTCGCCCGAAACTCCGCCATGCTCGGTTTGATACGTCGTAAAATTAAAACCCGGATTAGTGAGAATATTTTGAAGGTCTTTTTGTCCGGCAGAAGAAAGATTTTGTGTCTGACTAGGTATCGCGGTCAGCAGATTCATATCCAATTCGCCCGGAATTTGGAAAGTGGGCATTTTATTAACCCTGTCAATCAAATTGTCAAACAACTGTGTGATTGGCGTTTCGGCAGTTTTCATAACTGCGCCAAAATAGTTAAGCGTTTGATTCGACATAAACTTAAAGAAATTGTGAGTTGCTAAAATGTCGTCCCAATCAAAAATAAATCCCAGCCATTCGATTAAGGTTTCAATTCCGATCTTGATTGTTTTAAGTAACCAACTGATAAAACTTAAAACATCGCTAATTGTTTTGATAACGAAACTGACGACTTGTTTGCCAATTTGAACGATAATGTTGGCAACCCCGTCAATGACATTTTCCGTTGTATCAACAACAAATTTGGTTACACCTTCAATATCGCTCCACATTGATTGGAGCGCATCGCCCGCCCAGACAAATACTTGTTCTATATCGGTTTCAACACTGCTTTCGGGTGTTGCAAAACTTTCGGAGCTTCGGTTGTTGCTCAACTGTTGAAATAGTTGTCGGGCATTATCTCCGATTTGAAAGGTTGCCGAACCTTGATTAAAACTCATTCCCCAAATCTGTCCGATTTGATTTTCTGCAACCAAAGCGGTTGCGCCGCCGCTCGGCGGTGTAGTGTATGGACTGCCGTCGGAAGGTAATTTATTGACCGTTCCCATTATTTGACTTATTCCGTTGGCAATACTGTCGAGCGTATTCGTATCGCCGCGCAAGTCTTCGGGAATGACAGGATTTCCTGTTTGAGTTGTCGCATTTAACAAATCCTGCGCGGACGTTATGCTCTTAAAACCGTTGAGAACATTCGCCGCCGGATGTGCCGTGTATTGCGTTTCAAGAAAATCCGAAGTTGCCCAAAACGCCGGTGTCGAAGCATTGATAACCTTGTTAATTATCGTAACTTTTCCTTGCGAATCGGTTTTCACCATCACGGGATTTGCGGTGTCGTTATCAAGCGATTTGTAATATCCGTTGACCGTCGCATATGTCCATTCGGAAGCGTTTATTCCAACATTTTGTTGAACGACGGGATTGTCATTTTCGTCCGTAAAACTCAAAACAGTCGTATAGCAAGAAAACTCCTGCACCGAATCGAGCGTCGGCAAAGGCATATCGGTTTGTTTCCAAAGAGTTGTTTGGTTATCTTGCCACATATAGCTGAGAGTTTTCCCATTGCTTCCGGCAATCATAATGGCGTTCGCGGCTTTCGGCTGATTGCGTATGGCGGCAATTCGTGCAACATTTTGACTTAATGAAAGAGGCACAGTCCAATCTCTCGCCGAAGCATTTTGGGCGCCGCGAACATACCATAAAACCTGATTATCACGAACCCAAATCGAAATATGCGAGGAATCTTGGCGGGCAATCATTTGAGAAATATTTGAAAATGCCGAAACATCCGAAATTAACGTCGCGGTTGCCGGAACATTATTGGTAACGGCTGATAATTGATTCGTAGATTCAAAAATGTAAAGCCCGTTTCCGGCGGCAAACAACATTGAAACATCACTCTCATTTTGGTCGGGCAAGGCTTGAATCGCCACTGTTCCGGCGGGCGGTGTAAGTTGTAAATCATAGCTTGTTTTCAAAAGCAAATCAGGAACGGAAGTGAATGTCAGACGCAATTCTGTTCCGACATTGTATAAGGCGTATGTTCCTAATCGGTTTCTTTTATGAAGGTGCATTGTGCCGATTGAAATGTCCAGAATTTCGGTTGCGCCTCCCGGCATTTGATATTCTGACCAAGTGTTTGTCGAACTCGGATTGTATTCACTAAAATTAGTTTTGGTCGTATCGCCCTGAATAAAATAATGCAGGGCAGAAGTTCCGGTTTGAACATTGGCGATTATTAACGGAATCTTGCTGACATTTGAATTTTGACCGACAAGTATTCTTTCAACCGTTGCGCCGTCCGGCGTTCCGCTTCGCACCGTCCAATTCGATGCCGCGTCTGTCCAATCCCATTTTGAAGTATCGGATGAAATCGAATCGGTAATATAAACAGTATCAGTGTTTTGCGCCGGATTATCCGAACTCTGCACGGCAACCGCCAATACAAATTCGCCTGTAACCGGATCTTGCGAAACACCGAAAATGTGCATTGAAGAATTTGTTACCGGACTGATATTTACCTGTTTCCAACCCGTTCCGACGGATTTATCCCGATAAGTCATAAATAATTGATTGACATTGGTGCCATCGGTCGTGTTAATCGGTGTGCTGATTGAAAATAAAATCGGGTCGCCGTTTGAATCTTGAATTACTTCTATCTCATTCTCCGCATTGATTGCAGTTCCGGCAATAAAATTCGACATTAAATCGCCTGACGATTTGCAAGTTACTTTGCCTTTAATTTGAGCTTTGAATTGTTGCGATATTTTCGATGCTGTCGTGTTGTTTGTTGTAGTCATAATTCAGTTCTCCTTATTAATTTGTCGAAGTAGTCATTTGGATTGTCGCCTGCAAATCTTGTTCGGCGTTAAAGTTCACGTTGTTATAATTAAAAATACTGCCGTCCGGCAAGACAAATTGATTGTTCAAAACATCCAACTGCGAGCCGATTGTTGATTGAAACGCATCAAAAATCGTTTTTATTTGAGCATTGGTAAAATTTTCGGCATCCGTTTCCGTATTATCATAATCATCACCGAGAATTGTTGTTCCAAGCCAATTAATACATTCAAGAAAAGGTCCGGCAGACGGCGGAATTATTTCAATCAGAGTTCCCGGAGTTACATTATTCGTTACGATAAATTTACCGTTTGTTCCAATCTTGATACTGATGTCCAATGTCCAAGGTTGATTTACCTCGACCTTGCCGACATCGAATGCCGACCATTCTTCCGCCTGCATATAGTATTGAATAAAACCGTTTGCAGTTATTTCGATGGCTGTTCCGCTCAAAAGACTTACCGAAGCCTGACTGCATTTCTTGATTGTCAAATCAATATCAGGGTTATCTTTCTGAACTATTGTTTGGTCATCGGTATCTTGGTCGCATTCATAATGTCCGTGGTCATCAGTTTCGAGATTTCCGTGTCTGTCGGTTTTAAGATTGCAATTAAGACTCCAATTATTACCGCTTCCTTGTGCAAATTGTTGACTTGTTCCGAGAGCTTTTTGAAATGTCGGTAAAATATTGTCTTCCACATATCCTGATACGAATAAGTCATTACCTATCGTAAAAACTCCGGCTAAACCTTGGGTGGTTGTCCAGAGTTGACTGAATGTTTGCGGACTCGGAAGCTCACGATTTTGCGTCATCATACAATAATTCAAAGAACTTAATCCTTCATTTTCTTCATTCAAAGAGACATTAAAATCACAGGCTGTCGGGACAAAAGCCGTAACCGTATTGGTTACGGCGGCATAGTTCAAAGACATCACAGGCAAGCCTAAAATATACGGATTGCTATCATTTAATGAGACAAAATAATTTGCCAATGACTTTCCAAGCGTGGTTATTTGAGCAGAACCTCCAGGAAAATTTGCATCTTCAATCCACTTCTTGTCCGATAAAACATAAACGCCCAAATTAGTGATTTCAGATTTATCGAAGTTGATTAACATTGCGAATATTTTATTTTGGGATAAATTTATTTTGGAAATAAGATTTTTGACCGAAGGCAAAGCGTTCAGACCATTCGGATTACTGACAGGATGCAATATCAGGTCAGCCGTAAATGCAATCTTTGTATCGTTTAATGATTGCGTTTGGTTTTGTCCGTTTTCGTCCTTGTATTGAACAGTTCCTTTGCCAATAAATAACCTGAACTCAACTTGAGTGTTATTTATTAGTTTAATCATTGCCGGTGCCATTTGCGTAATTTCCGCACACGACCAACCGTCATTTGACGGAGCAGTCGCCTTAAAATTATTTGCAATCGTATAAGACGGCTCCGTCGTGCCGGACGGCGGCGGAGATATGGCTTGTGTGAATGACTGAATCTGACTATTTAAAAAGTTTTGAGTCAGAGCCGCAACCATATCGTAACCATTTAATAAATTAGGGGTTGACATTTTTTTTCCTCTTTTCTGTTAATTTAGTGCGATAAAATTTAAGTCATCCAAATTATCCTGCACACTGACAGCTTGCGGACTGAATTGAAACTGTTTTGAATTGACGTTGATGATAACCGTTTGCCCGACTTCGATTTCGTCAAAGCGGTAATATCCGAGCGAAGAAGACAAAACGGTGCGGACTTCGCCGTTTGGCAAAGTCATCGAAACTCGTGCATTGCGGATGCCGCGTCCGTCTGCTGCTAAGATTCTGCCCGACACGGAAGCCTCT
>CALMEH010000610.1 GCA_937863115.1 uncultured Acidobacteriota bacterium | reverse complement strand
GAAAGCGATTTATGAAACCGTGAAAAGTCATATAAATTTTGTAGTTGAAGACAGCGGTTGGGAAGCAATTGCGGCGAAGGCTTTGGAAGAATTGCCCGAAGTTTTGAGTTATGTAAAAAACAATTTCCTCGAATTCAAAATTCCTTATTTGAAAGACGGCAAAGAGCATTTTTATTACCCTGATTTTCTCGTTCGTTATCGAAATAAACACGGCGAAACAAAAAATCTGATTATCGAAATTACCGGATTCAGCAAAGATAAGGTTGAAAAGAAATGGTATGTCGAAAATCGTTGGCTTCCGGCGGTTAATTCCGCACGGGAAAAATTCGGTTACGATGAATGGAAGTTTATCGAAATTGCGGAAGATATTCGTGATATTAAAAATTCTTTGATTGATTTGTTTGAAGAAAATGCAGAAGCCCGCACGGAGTAAGGGCGTTAAAGCTAAAGCACACTTACTGCGTGCGTGTTTCCGAATCGAAAATCAAAGGGATCGAATTCGACTCCTTTACAAAAAGTGAGTGTTTTATGTCGCGTAGCGACACCGTGAGTTTAGCCGTGTGTTTTAACGCACGGTTGAGTTGAGAAAAGTTTTCCGTCGCGTCAGCGACGATTGAAAATTATCGAATCAAGTTCAGTTGTCGCTGACGCGACAGGCACAATTTCTTTTGCGTTCCGTGCCTTGAAAGACACGGCTAAATTCAGATAATCGCTATGCGATAAAGAACTACAAAATTTTATGACAAACGATAAAATCAACAGCATCAAACACACCGAATCCACGCGGGTTCATACGCCAAGCACCGAAGAGCAAGGTTATGAGCAGTTTAATCCGAAGGTTCAGCTTGGCAAAGAAACTCTCGAATTGCCGATAAATCCCGTTACCACACGCGGACAAGACCCCGAACTTTTTTGGATGAACAAATACGGCAACGATGACCGCGAAGAGTTGCTAAAGGTTGATATTCGTTCGCTTTATCGGCACGAACATATTGCTCCCGAAAGGTTGATTAAAAATCTTTATCGCATTGTTGAAGACGAAACTTCGCCGCAGCCCGATCTTTTCGGCAGTATTAACGAGCTTTTCGGCAACGCTCTCGACAAAGAAGAACTCGACAAGATTTCCGATTATTACCAACATCAAGACGGTTGGACAAATCGTTTGATCCAGGGCGATTCGCATCTTGTGATGGCATCTTTGCTCGAACGCGAAGGAATGGCGGGGCAAGTTCAGATGATTTATATGGATCCGCCTTATGGCATTAAATACGGCTCGAATTGGCAGATAAAACTCAATAACCGCGATGTCAAAGACGGCAGCGACGAACATCTGACCGGCGAACCCGAAGTTATCAAAGCCTTTCGTGATACTTGGGAACTCGGCATTCATTCCTATCTTTCCTACATCCGCGACCGTCTGCTGATTGCCAAAGAATTGCTCACCGATTCGGGTAGCTGTTTTGTCCAGATTTCCGATGAAAATGTCCATTTGGTCAGAAATGTGATGGATGAAGTTTTTGGGAGTGAGAATTTTGTTGCAATTGTTCCTTTTAGAAAAAAGACAATGCCATTTGGGGCTAAATTCTTAGAACAGATGAATGATTACTTACTATTTTATGTGAAGAATAAGGAAGTGGCTAAATATCGTCAATTGTTCATTCAAAAAGATGTTCGCGGAGACCAAGATTGGATTTGGTATCTTGATGAAGATGGCAATCCACAAAAAATGTCTGAAGAACAAAAAGAAACTCACTATGGTTTACCGACAAATGCAAAAATCTTTCGACTAAAATCCTTAGAACCTTCAGGAAAAATGGATTCAGGGATGTTTGACTACACCTTGAATGGAGTAACATACAAACACCCCAAGAATGGTTATGGAACTACACCCGATGGAATAGAAAGACTAAAGAATCATAATCGCCTCCAGCCAAAAGGTAATTTGTTGAATTATCGAATTATGCTTGAGGATTATCCAGTAAGTGCTATCAATGCTTCTTGGAATGATACTGTTGGAGCTAACTCAAAGGAATATGTTGTTCAAACCTCAACAGAAGTCATAAAACGTTGTCTTTTAATGACCACTGATCCCGGCGATTTGGTTTTAGACCCGACGTGCGGAAGCGGAACAACAGCGTATGTTGCCGAACAATTCGGCAGACGTTGGATTACAACTGATACAAGCCGCATCGCACTGAACATCGCCAAAACCCGTTTGATGACGGCAACCTTTCCGTATTACAAACTTTACAGCGAAGAAGAATGCCCTTACTCCGTGCAGGCTTCGGCAAAAGAAGAAGGCAGAAACACGCACGAAGTAAGTGTGCAAAAGTCGAGCGAAGAAAAACGCCATTACTCCGTGCGGGCTTCTGCAAATACACAATCCGACATCAGACAAGGTTTCGTTTATAAAACCGTTCCGCACATTACGCTCAAATCGTTGGCAAATGATGAACCGCCCGCAACCGAAACGCTTTACGATAAACCCGAAATTGATAATAAACGAATGCGAGTTTGCGGAGCATTTACGGTGGAAACTCTGCAAAACTTTGAACCGATTTCACCCGGAGAACTCGTTACGCAAGAAACTGAAGACAGCGGACAATTTGAAGAAACAATCAAACAACATCTGCTTTCAACCGGCGTAAAAAACGGTCGCAAAGACGAACAAGTCGTCTTTACGCGAGTCGAACTTTTATCGGGAGAATATCTCAATGCCGAAGGTTTCTACCAAACCGAACGCGGCGAGCAAAAAGCCTATTTCCACACCGGACCAAAATTCGGCACAGTCAGCAAATTAGCGGTTAATGAAGCAATCAAGGAATGCCGATCACGC
>CALMEH010000609.1 GCA_937863115.1 uncultured Acidobacteriota bacterium | reverse complement strand
GCTCCCGTATTATCTGGGCAGATTTCTCGGCTAATTCAAAAAATAAATTTCAATCCGAGTTGAATCTGACGGCTTTCCTGCGCGGTCGAGGTGTTTCGCGCCTTGAAATCGGGCAGAGGTGCAGTGAGTTCGCCCGTCGTTAGATTTGTTATTGTTCGCACCGAAACATTGTTGTAGGCAACAATGCTGTTGATGTTGAAAAGATTTTGGACTTCGCCGAAAAATTCTAACGTGAAACGCTCTTTGAATTTAAAGAAGCGCGAATAGCGGAAATCGAGATTAAACTGTGGCGGAGTTTTTCCTGAATTTCGTTTAATTCCAACCGGTCGGTCAGGATTTCCAAAGCCGAAATTGCCGTCGCGGTTGAGGTCGCAGGCGCAAATTATGTTAAATCTTTCGCCATTATTGGCGTTAGTGATGATGCCGAATTGGTTGTTATTCACAAAATAGCGCAAGGTTTTATTTGCAAAATTGAACTGAGGGCGAAAAACCAAACTCATCGTAAAAGTATGGCGTTGGTCGGCTGATGAATAGCCTTTGTCCAGATTTCGATTGGTCGGATCGCTCAAAAATGAGCCTTCGAGATCTGCATCCGGCACGTCGTCCGTTGCTTTTGAAAGAGTGTAGTTTGCCGAAAATTGCAGTCCGCCGGAAAATCTTTGGCGCAGTTGCAGAGCAAAGGCTTGATAGCTCGAAACGCCTGCCGCTTCGGTCATAAAAATATTATTGAATCTTATGTCAAGCCGCGTTGACGGACTGATTATGGAACTGAAAACAGGTCTGCCGTCCGACAGAAAACGCACAGGATTGATGCGGTTGATATTGCGATAAACCGGCAGATTTCGTCCGGCGGAATAAATAAATCCGGCTGAAAGCGAAAGATTTTCGGTCAAAGCCTGCTCAATTTGCAAGTTAAGGTGCATTGCATAAAGCGATTTGAAATCGGGCGCGACGGTAAAAATAAGGTCTTGCGGCGGAAGATTCGCGCCCGTTGGCAAAATGCCTCCGAAAGTATTCGGAAATGCGGGCGCACTTGTGTCCGTCGGCAAAAAACTAAAAGCGGAAAATCGGGGATTGCCGTTAAATTGATTAACATCACGATAAATCGCCAAAAGCGGCGCGTCCGTGTAAATTCCCGCACCGAAACGCAACACCGTCGGATGATTTCCCTCGCGCAAAGCATAGACCACGCCGAGCCGCGGCGCGAAATTATTTTTATCAATATTAAATTTTTGTGAAGCATAAAAAGGCGAAGTTGCATCGGCTTTTGGAATCAAATAGAGGTCGTAGCGGACACCGAAATTGATTTTCAAACGGCGCGTTACTTTCCAATCGTTCTGCGCGAAAAAATTCAAAAAGGCTGCCCTGTAATTGATGTCGGGATTGCCGAAAGTTTCCTCATATGACTCGTAACTAAAACGATTTGAGCCGTTGCGGGCGGCGATGTAGTCGGCAACCGTTGTAAATATGTATTCGGCGTAAATCGTTGAACGCTCGGCGTAGTCGTGAAAGGTAAAACCGCTGCCGAATTTGAAAATGTGTGTCCTGAAAGTTCGCGTCAGATTGTTTTGAAACTGGGTTATTCTAAATTTCGGTAAAACCTTGTCTGCATTGAATGGCGCACCCAAATTGACTTCAAGCGGGATAGTGATTGTTGGTGTTTCGCCGGAAAATTCGTTGCGAATAAAACCGTTTCTGCGCTCTCCGAATTGAAACCGAAATTCGTTAAAAAAATTCACTGTGTATGAAGCAAGCTGAACGGCTATGCCGAAATCATTACCCGCGCTGTCGGCACTACGATCTAAAGTATTGAATCTGCCTTGGATAAAATTTTCGGAATTTATATCGCCGAAATTAAACCGTGCAGAAAGACGATTTTTATCGTTAATTTGCAGGTCAGTGCGAAAAATATAAAATTTTCCGCTCTCAACCGTCGGAATCGCGGGCGGAAAAATTGAAGGCGAAAGTCCGGCGGCAATCAAATCCGCCCGATTTTGTGGCGTAATCGTCAAAAGCCGCACCGCACCCGATTTGTCGTCGCGTTTCTGCGATTCAAAACCGAAATAAAAATGCCAGCGGTTTTTGATAATTGGCGCACCGATTGAGGCGGAAAAAATATTGGCTTGGTTATCGGGAATATTGTCCGATGTGGGATAAAAAAACGGGCGCGAATAAAACGACGGGCGACGAAAACGATACGCAATCGCGCCGCGCAGATTATTTGTGCCGGAAGGCGAAATGATATTCATAATCATTCCGGGCGTGTCGCCGAATTCAGCCGCGAAACCGTTTGTTACAAGCTGAACTTCGCTGACATAAATCTCGGACATCGTGAAAAGCCGAAAACGATTGTGATAAGTCGTGTTGGTGTTGCCGTCAAACTGATAATTGACGCGCCGCAGAAAACCGTTGACGTTGATGTTTGACGTTGGAAACCCGCGCGATGGACGACCCGTAACATTTGTTTGCAAAAGCGCGAAATTATACGGATTGCGCGAAATTAGCGGAAGATTCTGCACTTCGCGGTTGTTCATCACGCGGCTCAAATCGGTTTTCCCCACGTCCGCCACCGAACTTTCTTCCTCAACCGTGATGACTAAATTTATATCCCCGATTTCGAGTTTAATATCAATCGTTACAGTTTGCCCGACTTCCAAAATAATTCTAACACGGACGAATTTCTTAAAACCTGTGGCTTCGGCAGAAATTCGATAAGTTCCGAGCGGAAGTAGCGGAAAGCGATAAACGCCGCTTTCATCGGTAATTACGGTTCTGCTTGTGCCGGTTTCGATGTTCGTTGCGGTAATCGAAGCGTTGGCAACAACCGATTTATTTTGGTCTGAAACCGTTCCTTCGATTTGTCCGTTTAAGGCTTGCGATTGGGCAAATGTGAGCGGCATCGAAGCGATGAAAAATAAAATGTAAAGTAAAAGATTTGATTTTTTCATTTTTCCGAACCTCCTAAAAACTGATGTTCATCAGCAATTTATCGAAGCGCGGGTCATCGCGCAGAGAATCGAAAGCCGGTTCGACATCTAGGTTATATATAAGCCACTTACGGTTCTCAACCGCTTTGTTCAGATACTCAAACGCCTGATTTTTTTCGCCCGACCAAGCGCATTCTTTCGCTATGTTAAATGCGCCTCCGGAAAATTCTTGTTCATCAAGTTTGGCAAATTCGAGAATTTTCCGCCGGACTCCTTGCCAACCCGCAATTTCGTAGGTCTTTTGATAAACTTTGAGGTGGTTGGAATTCTTCCGTTTTTGATTTTTCATAAAAATCTCGAAAGCTCGCGCTTCATCGCCTTTCATTTCATACGCAAACTGCATCCAGTTGGAAAAATAATCCTCGTTTAAATCCATCAGCCGTTCAAATTGAAGAACTGATTCGTCATAACGGCGGGCGTAATACAAAATCCGTCCGCGATGCATCCTATATTTGCTCGCGCTTGGGGCAACCCCCCGTGCTGGTTCGCCTGTGCGGTTTCGATTTCAGCTAACGCTTCGTCAAAACGCTTACGGCTGGCTAAGAGCAGAGCATAAAGCCAGTGCGCCGTATCATTATTCGAATCCAATTGGATAGCGCGGAGCAAGTCTTTTTCCGCCGCGGGCAAATCCCATTCAAAGACAAGATTTAGCTGTCCGCGAGCGACATACGCTTCCGCCAAATTATTGTCGAGTTCCAATGCTTTTTGGATGATTTCCTTGATCTTCTCGGTGCGGGGGAAATCATTTTTGAGGAGATCCAACCAAAGATAAGCGTTAGCCATCCTCGCATACGCCAGCGCATAATTCGGGTCGAGTTTGATGGCTTGCTCAAAATATTCAATGGCTTTTTTGTTATCCGGCGCATTTTGCTGCATCGTCAAATTTCTGCCTTGCAAATAGAGCCGATACGCTTCTTCATTGGTCGTTCCGCGCTTTGCTACGATATTGTATTCGGGCATCAAAAATCGCGCCAGAAGTTTATTCCCGACTTCGCCCGCAATTGCATCCTGCATCGCAAAAATATTGCCCGTTTCTTTTTCGCTTTTGTAGGTTTCTTCCGCTTGTCCGGTGACGACATTAAAAAGCTGTGCGGTAACACGGATTTTGCCGTCGGCAATTTGATAATTTGAGGCGAGAACATAATCAACCTGCATCTCTTTTCCCACCGCAATCGCGTCTTGCGTAATGTCAGCATATTTGCGAGTTGCGCTCAACGGACGGACGATGAGATTTTTTGCCGCGCTGAGTTTAAGAATCAATGAATCCGCAATACCGAATTCATAAATAACATCACGATTTTCCGCCGTTAAAGGTTGGACAGGCAAAATGGCGATTGATTTTAACTTGTTCGGAGTCGTAGAAGAGCCGGATTGAAAACTGAAAGACAACAAGACAATAAGAAAAACCGCGCTCAGAAAACCAATCCCGAAAAGTATGATTCGGGTGTTTGTCTTTGGTTTGTCAGCAGAAGGCAGTAGGCGATTGGCAGAAGGCAGTTTTTCATTCGCGTTGTCATGACTGCCGACTGCTGCTGCCGACTGTCGCTTATCCGCTTCGTGAACTTCCGTAACTTTAGCGACAAAGCGATAACCTTTTTTCGCCACCGTTTCAATAAACTTGTTGCCGTTTTCGTCTTCGCCCAAAACTTTTCGCAAGGCGTGAACGCTTCGTGCGACATTTACTTCTTCGACAAACGAATCTGCCCAGACAAGTTTTAGCAATTCATCCTTTTCGACCAGATGCCCGTTGCGTTCGACCAACGCCACCAGCACATCGAAAACTTTCGGCGTAAGCGGAATATTTTCGTTGTGATGCAGTAATTGACGCTCTTTGACATCAAGCCGAAACGACTTAAATTTGTAAAAATGATTCTCTTCACCGTTCATTTCGCGCTCCGAAAAATTTAGGAAGAAATTAGGAAGATTTCCGAAAGACATACCAAACCTCCGACCTTTATTGTAGAAACTGCAACAGTGCAAAAAGTCGGCTGTTAGAAGGTTTTGGGTTTATAAGCTAAGAACCCTTGCAGTATAACAGCCGACCAAATTTTAAGCAATGAAAAAAGGATTGGAGCGTAAGCGTCCCGTTTGCAAACGCCGTGTAAGCGGTGTAACGGCGACTGATTAGAAATCAACTTGATTTTTATATGAACGCTTTTTCGCGCCGAAGCGACGCTTGCGCTCCAGTCAAAAGGCGAAAAAACTATGAAAACCACAATTATTTTAACGATATTCACGACGATTACATTATTGGCGCAAATGCCGATTCTTTCGCAAACGAACCCTTTTGCGCCGGAGAGCTTTTCCGTTTTCAGTCTGCCGCAAAGTCTGGGCGTGCCGGTCAACACGATGGGCGACGAAAGCGGCGCATGCGTTGCACCAAACGGTTTGAGTCTTTATTTGTCGAGCGATGCTTCCGGCACACTAGGGAACAAAGACCTTTGGGTTTCGCAACGCCCGACACTCACATCAGCCTGGGGTGCGCCGCAAAATCTGGGAACGACTATTAACACTGGCGACATCGAAAATCTGCCGACTCTTTCCTTTGACGGAAAGACGATGTTTTTCACCAGCACCCGTCCGGGCGGATTTGGCTCGTCGGATATTTATATGACGACGCGAATAAATCCGAATGACGATTTCAGTTGGGCTGCGCCCGTCAATCTCGGCTCGGTCATCAATACCTCTGACGGCGAAATCGGTGCCAGTTATTTTGAAAACTCGACAAATGGGACGGCAATTCT
>CALMEH010000608.1 GCA_937863115.1 uncultured Acidobacteriota bacterium | reverse complement strand
GCCTTCTTTATTCTGATTTTGCACGTCCAAATCAACATAAAGCTGCGCCAAACTTCCCGAACCCATATCGGGCAGATGAACGTAGCCCAATTTTCCGCCGCTGATGCGTTCGATGTATGCGCGATTTTGCTCAACCCATTGCCGATAAAGCAAGTTTTTTTCGCTTCCCGTGCTTGTCGGTTTGACGATGATTTCGCGTTTGTTCGCGCCGTCCGCCGAATTTGAGATTTCGAGTTCGACGCGGCGATTTACTTTGTTTTCTAAAAGTGCGTCGAGATTTGTTTTGCCGTCAATTTTCACGCCGTCAACACTGATAAGATAATCGCCGATGTTGATATTTTCGGCAACATCTGCCGGGCTAAGTGTAATGATTTCAGTAATTTTCAAGCGTCCACTCGTTTCAAATTCGTTGCGCTCAAATCGCAAACCGAGCTTGCCGATTGGCGTTGCCGTAAAACCGCTCGCGCCCGAAACTCCGAGATGCGAAGCATTTAATTCGCCAACCATCAGAGACATCAAACGGCGCAATTCGTCCATATTTTTCGCGCCCGAAATCAAAGGTGTGTAAGTCGTTTTCACCGCATTCCAATCAACGCCGTGAAACTTTTCATCATAAAAATGATCACGCATAAATCGCCAACCCTGCTCGAAAATTTCAGTCTTTTCTTTCGCAAAATCCGTCATAATTTCGATATTTAGAGATAGCGAACGAACTTCGCGGCGGTCTAAACTGACGATTTGCACACGTCCGTTTTCGATGTAATAAATTTCCTTTGAATCGGGCGAAAATTGCGCGTCGCCTTTGAAATTCGGTGTCGAAGTCAACTGTTTTGCCGATTGGTCGGTTGCTAATTCATCAAGCGGCATCGTGTAAAAATTAAACTGACCTTCGGCAACGGCGAGAAGCAAAACGGTTTTTCCGTCAGGACTAATCGTTTGCCCAAAAACGCTCACGCCCGTCGGCAAAATGCTCAGACGGCGGCGAATATCTTCAAAAACAATTTCGCCTTTTTTGTCGTCTTCCGTCATTTTTTCGGAAGGCGTTGGCGAAGCGGACGGATTCGGATTCGGTTGCGGTTTTTGTTGCGGATTTTCTTGTTTGAAAAGGTCGCGGAATTGATCTTCGCGGAAACGCGGCGTGCGAAGTTTTAAGTCAATTCGCACGAGCGAACCGTCTTCGGTGCGTTGGTTTGAATCGAACAAAATAAACGCGCCGTCAGGACTCCACGTTAAACTTCCGCTATTTGAATTGGCGATAAAACTAACGGGTTTTGCTTCGCCGCCGTTCACCGAAACGATGGAAACATTTGTGTAAGAACGAGTTGCGGGCGAAGTTGTGAGAAACGCGATCCATTTATTATCGGGCGACCAAGCGATCGTATCTTTACCGAAAAGCGGTGGCAGATCCGTGAAAATCTTGCAAAGTTCGCGTTCTTGTTTTGAATTTACGTCATAAATCATCAACAATCGAGCGTTGCGAATAAAGACGATAAATTTTCCGTCGGGCGAAAAAGCAGGCGCGAAATCGTTGCCGTTTTTCGTTAGTTGCATTTCAGTTTCCGTGCCGAAATCATATTGAAAAAGCTGCAATTTGCCCTCGCGTTCCGACGAATAAACAAGTGTTTTGCTATCTTTTGACCAAATCACAAAAGATTCGGGCGCGGCAGTTTTCGTGATACGAATCGCGTCGCCGCCGTCTTTTGTAGAAGCCGCGAAAATTTCGCCCCGAGCGATGACCGCAACTTTTTTGCCGTCGGGCGAAAGCGCGAGTTCACGGATTTGTGCTGACAAATTAATTCTTTCCGTCAAAGGCGAAGCTGGCAAACCGCGCAAATTTATCGCTAATTCCTTTGCCGCGCCGCCGTCCGTGTTTATTGTCCAAATTTTGAAATTTCGTTCAAAAACAATTTGTTTAGCGTCCAGAGAAATATTTGCCCAAAGCACGCGTCCGCTTGTAAAATTCGTCAACGCTTTTTCTTGTCCGCGCAAAGGTTTTGCGTAAATATTTTGCGTTCCATTTCTATCGGAAACATAAAAAAGTTTCGAACTGTCCGCGCTCCACATTGTCCAGAGTTGTTTCGCGCCGCGTGTCGTAATCTGCTCGTAATTTTCGCCCGTTTTCAACCAAATTTCGCTTTCGTCAATATGCGAACGCCCGTTGCGCCACCATTGCGAATTGCCGAAACCACGCGCTGAAAACGCAATGGAATTTCCATCGGGCGATGGCGCAGCGAAAAATTCGCTCGTGTATCGATCTGATGAAATTTGCATCGGTGTTCCGCCTGTGATTGCGACGCGGAAAATATCGCTCATTCCGGCAATATCGCGGCTCGAAGACGAAAAATAAAGCCATTTTCCATCACGCGACCAAGTATCGAGATTATCAGAAGAATCGTCAAAAGTGATGCGCGTCAAATCATTCGTTTCCAAGTTCAAAACATAAATATCGCCATTTCCGGTGCGGTTTGAAACAAATGCCAAACTCTTGCCGTCGGGCGAAAAATTCGGACGCGATTCAGTTGCCGGATGCGAAACGAGAAGCGCAGCCGTGCCGCCCGAAGCCGGAACAGTCCAAATATCGCCGCCCGAAACAAAAGCAATCTCTTTGCGGTCAGCCGAAAACGCCGGTTCGGTCATATAGGCAGACGATTTTTGTTGCGCGAACGCGGCAAAATTAAGACAGATCAAGACGAAAATAATACGAACAAAATAATTTTTTTGAAACATTTGGAATCCTTTTTGTTGAAATTAAAATCGGAATGCAATTTTGTTACGCAGATTATCGCAAAATTGTTTAGAAAAAAATGGAGCGCGGGCGGCTCGTCCGCGCGTCGAACACTCGCGGACGAGCCGCCCGCGCTCCATTTAGCGTTTGCATTTAACCGCTTGGAAAGTTACGATTAAAGCTAGCAATTTTAATAAAAAAGGACTAAATATTTATGAAATTACCCGGTGGATTCGATATAAATTCGATGATGAAACAAGCCCAGAAAATGCAGGAAGAAATGGGCAAACAGATGAAAACAACCGTTGTTGACGCAAGTGCAGGCGGTGGGGCGGTTTCGGTAAAAATGCGCGGCGATTTTGAAGTTTTAGAACTTATCATTTCGCCCGATCTCGTCAAAGACGGCGATACGGAAATGATTCAAGATTTGACACTGGCGGCAATCAACGAAGCCCGCCGCAAAGTCGAAGAAAAGCTCAAAGGACAACTCGGCGGAATGTTGCCGCCGGGACTTATGTAAATCAAATGATGAATGATGAATGATGAATGATGAATTTAAGAAAAATTCCTAAAATTCATCATTCATCATTCATCATTCATCATTCATTATGTTGGAATATTCAGAACCTGTCGCCAAACTTATTGATGAATTCAAACGTCTGCCCGGAGTTGGGCATAAATCGGCGCAACGTCTGGCGTTTTTTATTTTACGCCGACCTGCCGAAGATGTTGAAAAATTCATCGAATCTTTGCGCGAAGTTAAAGAAAAAATCGTTTTTTGTTCGATTTGTAATAATCTGACGGACATCAATCCGTGTATGTATTGTGCTTCGCCAACGCGCGAACGCTCCCAGATTTGCATCGTCGAAGAACCTTATAATCTCGTTGCCATCGAAAAAACGCGCTCTTACAAGGGGTTGTATCATATCTTGCACGGCGCACTTTCGCCGATTCGCGGCGTTGGTCCCGATGAATTGATGCTTCCCAATTTGCTTCCGCGACTTTTGCCGCAAAATAACGAAGGCATTGAAGTTACAGAAGTTATCGTTGCCACGAATCCGACAACCGAAGGTGAAGCAACGGCGAATTATATCGCACGCTTGCTTAAACCTTTGGGCGTTCGCGTTACCAGAATTGCAATGGGAATGCCCGTTGGCTCGGATTTGGAATTCGTTGACGAAGTTACGATGGACAAAGCGATGGCTAATCGCCACGAAATATAAGGATTTAGGATTTAGGATTTAGGATTTAGGATTTAGGATTTAGGATTTAGGATTCAAGATAAAAATCCTAAATCCTAAATCCTAAATCCTAAATCCCTATAAAATGAACAGCGATGTGAAAATTTTACGGCTCGGTGATATGATTTTCGGGCGCGGCGGTTCGTTTCCGCGCCGTGTCGTTGTTTTTATCTTTAGTGTTGCTTTGAAGCTGTTTTTCCGTCGAATTGAAACGGTTAATTCGGCAAATACGCCGAAAGATGAGCCGGTGATTTTTGTGATGAATCATCCGAACGGATTGATTGATCCCGCGCTCGTTTTTGTTGCTCTGCCGCGCAAAATTTCTTTCCTTGCAAAATCAACGCTTTTCAAAACGCCCGTTATCGGTTGGCTTCTGCGAACTGTTGAAGCCTTGCCGATTTATCGCAAAATTGATGCGGGCGAAGACGTTTCCAAAAACCGCGAAACATTTACGCTTGCCAGAGAATTATTAAAAGGCGGCGGCGCGATTGCGATTTTTCCCGAAGGAATTTCGCACAATGAAACTAAATTACAACCTCTAAAAACAGGCGCGGCGCGAATTGCCATCGGTGCGGTTTCCGTCGGCAAAAATCCTGCTTCTCTCGGATTGAAAATTGTTCCGGTCGGGCTTTTTTACACAAGCAAGACGATGTTTCGTTCGGAGGCTCTGCTTTATTTCGGCGAACCGTTTCAGGTTTCCCCCGTCGAATTGGAAGACGACGAACCGCCGCACAAATCAGCGAAGGAATTAACCTCAAAAATTGACGAAGCCTTGCGCGAAGTTACGCTTAATTCCGAATCGAAAGCCGAACTCGAAACCGCCACGCAAGCCGAAGAATTGTTTTCAAGCGTTTATGAAGGAATAAATTTCGAGCGTTCTTTGGCGGACAGATTCGCTTTTATAAAAACTTACATTAACGACAAACTCAATGCACGTTACGCCCCGAAAAAGCGCGACGACAAACTCGAAAAGCGCATCACGAACTACGAACGAAAACTCCGCGAAATTAACATCGAACCTGAAAACCTTTCTTTGGCAGATCATTCTTTTTGGTATGTTTTCCGTCATTTTCTCGTGCGCGTTTGGGTGATGCTGATTTTTTTGCCAGTTTCGATTTTTGGAATTATTTTACATTTTCCCGCCTACCAACTCGGCAAATTTATTGCCAATCGCAACAAAAAACACGGCGCAGACGACATTGTTTCGACCGTAAAAATTCTCGCCGCAATGGTTTTTATGCCTTTGACGTGGATAATTTTAGCAACGGTTTTATATTTCTATTTCGGCTGGATTTTTGCGCTGATTTCAATTCCCGTAGCGATTTTCAGCGGTTACACGGCGATGCGTTCGCTCGAAGAAATCGAAGATTTAAACGGCTGGTTTCGCGCTATCAAACTCTTTTATCTGAAACGCGATAAGTTTATGCAATTGTTGATAGAACGCCGATCCTTGCACGAAGAATTGGAAAAATAAATAACAAAATTATTTTTAAGATGAACCACGAAAACACACAAAAATACACGAAAAGGATTGATTGATTTTGTGTCATTTTGTGTGTTTTCGTGGTTCATCTTCATAGAATAAACTTGTCCGCTTACTTACCAAAAAACAATTAAGCAATTTCAGAATATAAACCGCAAAAGTAAGAAAGATTTCCGCTCGTAATATTTTCTAAAATCATTGCAGACTTGGGAAAAGTCTAAGGAGATTTTAGAAAATGAAACGAATAATTTTTAGCTTAGTTTTTATATTTTCAGCATTTATTTCCGGCGTTTCGGCGCAATCACAGATGGTTTTGCAAACTTTTGAAAGCGGCACAAAAGCGGCGAGCAAAGGCGAATTTGCAACGGCACTCGGAAAATTTCAGACATCGCTTTCGCTTGCCGAAAACGAACCGACCGACAAACTTTTCCGCGCCAAAATTTATTTCAACATCGGCGTTTGTTTTTATCAAATGAAACAGCAGACACGAGCAATTCCCGAATTTGACCGCGCAATTTCGCTTGATGCAAATTACGAAAAAGCGTTCTATTCGCTCGGAATGGCGCAGTTTGAACTGAAAAATTTCGCCGAAGCCGAAAAAGCGTTTACATCTGCGATACGTCTGAACAAACGCAACGGCGAAACGTGGTTTGATTTGGCATTTGTTTATCTGGCGCAGGAAAATTACGAATCGGCAAAAGCGGCGTTACAAAAATCAATCAAGCTGAAAAGCGTTGACGCGCCCGTAAGTCATAATAATCTCGGCGTGATTTTGGCTCTCGCGGGAGATTTTGATGCGGCAATCAAAGAATTTGAGATTGCCTTGAAAAAATCGGATGGGAAATTGGTTGTCGCCGAACGAAATTTGCAATTCTGCAAAGAGTTGAGACAAAATTTCAGCAAAGATTTGGTAGCAAAATTGGAGTTTGGAAAATAAAATTCAGAGGAGAAAACTATGGAAAAACAAAATGATGTGATGGCGATTTTGAAACTTTACGAACTGCGGCGCGAGAACGAAATGCGGGCGGCGCGGCAATGGTATTTTACAAATTTCGCGCCCCGTTCGGTGATGGATATTATCGCGCTTTATCGCGGCGGCGAACGCTCCAGCACAAACTTCCGAATGATAACTTCATATTGGGATATGGCGTGTTCATTCGTTCTGAACGACGGCGTGGACGAAAAAATGTTCTTCGATTCCGGCTCGGAATATATTTTCGTCTATGCGAAAATTCAGCCGTTTCTCGCCGAAATCCGCCAGTTGTTTCAAGAACCCGATTATTTGATAAATCTCGAAACTTTGGCAATGAAAACGCCGAATATCGAAGCCAAACTCGAATCGAGAAAAAGATTAGCGGCAATCTGGACGAAAGATGAAAAAGAGCTTTCAGCGACCGAAAGCAACTAATTAATTCATTGCCAATTTTTAGAAAGTCTTCATTGAACCAATTCAATGAAGACTTTTCGTTTGTCCGATATGAATTCGCAAAGTAAAATAAGCACAAGAATCATGAACATGCTCATCAAAAAACTTGAAGAAAGACTCTTGCCTGAATTTGAAGAAGTTGCGGAAAGAATTTGTCAATCTTTTATAATTCTGAGTTTTCTGGGCATTTGTTTAGGTTGCGGAGTTTATACGGAAACCGAAACTTTTCCAGACCGAAATTATGCATGCAAAGATTATAAACTCTCGGCACAAATGGAAATTGTTGACGTTGAAACAAATGGTAAAAGAAGCGGTGATACGCATTTTCGTGCGACTGTTGATGCAGTAGTTTTTTTCTCTTACAATCTTACTGAATCAAGTGAGAAAGCTATTGAAGAAATTAGAGTCAAAGAAAATACAGCAAAATCTGTTATAAGAAAAAGTGTCATAAAAGACTCTCAAAAGCAAAAAATCGGTGAAAAACTTGTATTTTTATCAGAAGACAAACTTCCAATAAGTAAAACTATTGAGAAAAAATACAATTTATTGTGGAGTAATGAAGCGATGATTTATTTGGTTTCAAGCAAATCTTTGGCGGCAATCGAAGAAATCAAGAAGACTTGTAATTTTTAATTGATGAAAAAATACGTCATCAAACGCGAAGAAGGCAGTTTGCCGGAGAAATTGACTCGTTACCGCGAGGAATTGAACGCTGAACAGTTTCGGGTTGTAACGGCTAAACCGCAGGCTTCGCTTGTGGTCGCGGGCGCGGGAACAGGGAAGACGCGGACGATAACTTATCGCGTGGCGTATTTAATTGAACAAGGAGTTTCGCCGCAAAAGATTTTATTGGCGACTTTTACGAATCGGGCGGCGCGGGAAATGTTGAAGCGCGTCGAAACTCTGACAGGTTCGCAGAATGTTCATCGGATTTGGGGCGGAACTTTTCATCGGATTGCGAATTTGATTTTAAGAAAACACGCCGTTTCTATTGGTTTTGCGCCGAATTATTCGATTCTCGACGCGGAAGATGCGAAGGAATTTATCAATGTTTGCATTGATGAAGCGGGAATTGACACAAAGGCGAAACGGTTTCCGAAAGCGGAGATCGTGCAAAGCATAATTTCTTACGCGAATAACACCGATCAGCCGATTGAAGACGTAATCGTTAAAAAATATCCGTATTTCGAGATGCTTACGCAACAAATCAAGCGCGTTGATTTAATCTTTCAAGAGCGAAAAGTCGAACGCAACGTGATGGATTACGACGATTTGCTTTTGAATTGGAAAAAACTGCTCATTTCAAAGCCCGAAATCGCTAATCTTTACGCCGAACAGTTTGAACATATTCTTGTTGACGAATATCAGGACACGAACAAACTGCAAGCCGAAATTATTGATTTGTTGGCAGTCAAACATCGCAACGTAATGGTCGTCGGCGACGACGCGCAATCAATTTTCGCGTGGCGCGGCGCGGAATTTACAAATATTTACGAATTTCCGAAGCGTTATCCCGAAGCCATAACTTATAAATTGGAAACGAATTATCGAAGCACGCCGGAGATTTTGGGTTTGGCGAATGTTTCAATTGCGAATAATCGAAAACAGTTTCCGAAAACTCTGCAAGCCGTAAAAAAATCGAAAGGATTTGCGCCCGCAATGATTCCGTGTGCCGATGTCGAACAGCAATCGGCGTTTATTGCTTCAAGAATTTTGGAATTGCGCGACGAAGGAACGAGTTTGGAAGACATCGCCGTTTTATATCGTTCGCATTATCATTGTTTGGAGTTGCAACTCGAATTGACGCGCCGAAACATTCCGTATCGAGTTCAATCCGGCGTGAGATTTTTTGAGCAAGCGCATCTTAAAGACGTGATTTCTTATCTTAGAATCATCGTCAATCCGCGGGATGAATTGGCGTGGAAACGAATTTTAAAGATGATTCCGAGCGTCGGAAACGCAACGGCGAATAAAATTTACGAAAGTTTAGCTTACGCCGAAAACCCATTTGCATTGGTCAAAAAAGACGATTTCAAATTTCAACCGCGAAGCAAAAACGGTTGGCAAGAGTTCGTCAAACTTCTCGAATTATTGACCACAGACGAAAACCGCAACAAACCCGCGAAACAAATCGAACTGATTTTAACAAGCGGTTACGAACAACATTTGCAAGAAACTTTTGAAAACGCCGAAGCGCGAATCGAAGACTTAAAACAATTAGCTTTATTCGCTTCGCGCTACGAAACGACCGAAGATTTTCTCTCGGAACTCGCACTACTTTCGACCGAACGCTTCAAAGAACCAACGCCGATCATCGCCGAAGATGTCGTAATGGGCGGTGAGGAAGACGAACTTCTAACGCTTTCGTCCGTGCATCAAGCCAAAGGCGCGGAATGGAAAGTCGTTTTTATGATTTGGACTGCCGAAGGCAAATTCCCAAGCCCGCGTTCGCTCAAAGAAATTGACAGCGAAGAAGAAGAACGCCGTCTCTGGTATGTCGCTCTGACACGCGCCAAAGACGAACTTTATCTCACTTATCCGCTGATGATGATTGATTATTCACGCCAAACCGTCCTCCAAAAACCGTCGCGTTTCATAATGGAATGTCCGCCCGCAATGTTCGAGATTTGGAGTTTGGAAGAAGAACCGAAACCTTTCGATGCACCAATCGAAATTGAAGATAAACGACAGGAATTTTTGAATTAAAATTCGTTGTTTGCCGAACAAAAGTCAGCTAGAATATCAATTATGAGCAAAACCGATCTTGCATACAAAAAAAATCCTTCAAACGATGCTGAATATCTCCGCATTGAACGCCAAGCCTTTGAAAAAAGCGAACTTATCGGCGGCGAAGTTGTTGCAATGGCTGGTGCAAGCGATAATCATAATGTAATTTCTTCAAATTTAATGATAGAAATCGGTATTCAAACAAAGAAAACAACTTGCCGTCCGTTTTCGAGCGATATGCGCGTCAAGGCAAAGAAGGGAAATTATTATTATCCCGACATCGTTGTCGTCTGTGGCGATAGAAAATACGAAGATAACAAAAAAGACAGTCTTCTTAATCCCAAAATTGTTATCGAAGTTCTTTCAAAATCAACCCGACTCAAAGACCGCAACGAAAAACTTGATTCGTATATGTCTCTGGAAGGCTTGACGGATTACGTTCTCGTCGAACAAACCACAATGAGAATCGAACACTTCATCAAAATCAACGAAAAAGAATGGCGCGTCCGTTTGCTCACCGAAAAAGACGAAAAACTCATCCTCGAATCAATCAACTGCGAAGTTACGCTCGACGAAATCTACCGCGAAATTAAGTTTTCAAAATAATTTCACCGCAAAACCGTCGCTGAAGGCGACCAATATTATAGCCTAGCGAGAATCGCTAGGTATTCAATAACCAAATATCCCGACGCTGAAAGTGTCGAACAAAGAAAAGGACATATAAAGCCACCCGAAAAATGTCAACATAATCTGAAATTTTTCCTTGACATCTCTCGAAAATCGGCGTAAAACATCTGTATTGATTGCGGTTTGAGTAGGTTTTTAATGCTTTGAATGGTAATTAATGTGTTTGATGTAAATGATTTTTCCCCTATCATTTCGGACAATTTTATTATCCCGAAATTGCTTCCGAGTCTTGTTTAAAACTCCTGAATATTAGTCGAAACTCTCAAGTTTCTGCTCAAAACGATTTGTGTATTTGTCGAATCGTTTTGAGTAGAAGTGAAAATTGTCTGTGCAAAGGTCGAATTGATTTGTCGGTTGGTCAAAATAAGTTGATTATTACTCGAATCATTTTGATTATTACTCAAATCGTTTTGTTTAAAGGTCAAATTGCTTTGTCTAAAGGTCGAATCGGTTTGTTTATCCCTCGAATCCTTTTGTGCAGAGGTCGAATTTAAAAATCTAAAAGGAGAATTAACCAAATGAATGATCAAGAACGAAATTATTATAATGCGTTTGTGCGTGTGCGCGATTTTGGCGTAGAAAATGACAATGTAATTAAAGATTTTCCGACTGCGGTAACAAATTTTACGGCTATCGGTGCGGGAATTGATGCTATTGAAGCGAGCGGTGAAGTGCAATCGTCGGGCGCGATTTCACAAGGCGTAGTGTCGAAGGCTTTTGTGTTGGATGATTTGCGTGAAATAATGCGCCGGATAAATCGGTCAGCGCGGGCGATTGCCGTAGATAATCCGTCGGTCGCTGCACTTTTTCGGATGCCGCAGGGAAGCAATGAACAACAGATGCTTGCCGCCGCGCGTGCTTTTGCAAGTAATGCTTTGCCGATTCAACAGCAATTTATGGATTATGGAATGAATGCAAATTTTATTACCGATCTGCAAACTAGCATCGAAAACTATGAACAAGCTATTACGCAGAAAAATGTTGCGCTCGACGAAGGTGTCGGAGCAACGGCAAATATCGGCGTAACCGTTAAAAATACGCTCAATGCTCTACGTCGTTTGCGCGGAATTATTCCGAATATCTTCGTCAACGATGTTGCCAAACTCGCCGCATGGAAAAGTGCCAGCCACGTTGAACGAATGCCGAAAAAGAAAGCTCCCGAAACGCCGCCGACAAGTTAATTCAAAAACTTGAGAGGCAAAAACACGCGCATTAGCAAAGGTGTTTAGCTATATTATTTTTAGTAATGTCCTAATTCTGTGTTGTTTGAAAACCAACCACAAAATCACGCAAAATTACACGAAACGAAATCAATAAATTCGTGTGATTTTGTGTGATTTTGTGGTTAAGTATTTTCAGCACCACAGAATTAAGATACTACTCCATTTTTAGCATGCTTGCTAACGTGCGTGTTTCTGCAATTGATTTAACGATGCGTGTCAATGAAGTCCGAAGGATCGAGCCAGCCGTTTCTTTCTGACGAATATCCGCCGCCGACTTTGTTCCAATCGGGCGAATTTTCTTCGCGCAGTTCAAAATGGAGATGACAGAAGTATTTACCGTCGGCGTTTCCGACTTCGCCGATTTGTTCGCGTTTTTTTACTTCGCCTGATGACTTTAAGATTTTTTGAAGGTGTCCGTAGAGCGTTTCAACTTTTGTGCCGTCGGGCAGATTGTGTTCGATAATGATGACGTTTCCCCAACCGCTTCCGGCGTGTTCGGCATAGACGATTGTGCCGTCTGCCGCCGCATAAACCGCTTCGCCGCAATCGGTGTTGCCGCCCGAATTTTTGTTCCAATCTTCGCCGAGATGATTGTTTTCGCCGAAGTCTTGGGCGTTATACCAATCGTCTTTTTTATCTTTGGCTTGCGTCGAGGTTTCGGTTTTTCCGATCGGATAAGCGAAAGTTTTGGCAATAATTTTCGGAGATTCAGTTTTGTTTGAAGTCGTTTGATTTTGTTGCGCGTCGGTATGATTACAGGCGATTTGTGCCGCGAGAATGCTGATGATAATTGCAAATCTTATAAATCTCATAAATTCTGCTAATCGGTTTTTGTAACTTTGCTGATGTTAAGAATATACTTTTACTGAAGAAAAAGAAAGAATTATCCGCAGATGAACATAGATAAACACAGAAATTAATTCAAGATTTTATCTATCTTAATTTGTGGAAGAGAAAAAATATGACGATAAAACTTGAATGGATGCGCGGTTGCGCGACGGCTTTGGTTACGCCGTTTCATAAAGACGGCTCGGTTGATGATGAATGTTTCAAAAATTTGGTCGAACGCCAAATAAACGGCGGCGTAAAATTGCTGATTCCGTGCGGAACGACGGGCGAATCGGCGACAATGAACGAAGCGGAAAGATTGCACGTTATCAAAATGTGCATCGAGGTCGCGCATAAATATAAAGCTAAGGTCATTGCCGGAACGGGAAGTAACAACACGGCTGAAACGATCGATTTTACGCGAAAAGTGCGCGAACTCGGCGCAGACGGCGCGTTGATTGTTGCGCCATATTACAATCGTCCGACGCAAGACGGAATGTTCGCGCATTTCGGCGAGATCGCCAAGTCTGTGAAGAAGTTTCCGATTATGGTTTACAACGTGCCTTCGCGCACCGCTTCGAATATTTCGGCGGAAACGACAATAAAATTAGCCGAAGAATTTGATAATATCGTCGCCACGAAAGAAGCGTCTGGTAATTTTTCGCAAATTATGCAGATTTGCGACAAACGCCCGAAAAATTTCAAGGTTTTTTCCGGTGACGACGCGACAACTTTGCCTTTAATTTCGGTCGGTGCAGATGGTTTAGTGTCGGTTTGCTCAAACGAATTCCCCGATCTGACTTCAAAAATGGTCGAAAAAGCTCTGGACGGCGCGTGGACTGCCGCAAGGAAAATTCATTATAAAATTTTGCCGCTGATGGAAGCCAATTTTATCGAAGCGAGTCCTGCGCCGTGTAAATTTGTGATGAAGGAGCTGGGACTTTTGGAAGAAAATTTGCGCTTGCCGCTCGTCCCAGCAACCGACGCGGCGCGGAAGAAGTTACGCGAAATTTTGAAAGGGTTATAAATGTCATTAGAAAGCAGAAATATCCTAAATGAACAAATAAAAAACATATTTGCACCCATTCTTCGTGCCGATGGTTTCAAAGGTTCGGGCAGAACTTTTCGCCGTGTTCGCGGAGAATTAATTCACGTTGTTAACATTCAAAATTATAGGTATGGTGGAATGTTTGCAGTAAATCTTGGAGTTAATCTTACTTTTTTGCTAGATTCGATTGGCAAACAAGTTGATGTGAAAAATATTACAGAGCCATTATGTGAATTTCGCCGAAGGATGACCAATGGAGTAACTGACCAATGGTGGAGCTACAAAGATAATTTTAAAAGTATTCATAAAGCCGTTTCCGATATGATAAAAGTTTATGAAAATTGCGGAAGGAAACAACTTGAAACCTTTAGATATTATCCGCAAGATTTTGCCTTTGTAGATGTAAATTATCTAAAGTCCGACTATATCGATTTTGGTGGGTTTTGGAACACTAGAGTTCGTTATGCTTTAACTTTTGCATTAATTCGACAGTATGAAAACAATTTTAATGAAGCTATCGAGTTTGCTGAATATGGATTGGAAATACTTGGTCAAGCCACAGGATTGAGAAAATATTTTGAAAAAATAATTTCTGATTGCAAATTGTCAAAATAAAAAATCCGCGAAACACGCCAAGTCAAAGGAGAATGAAAAGACTTGCGCGGTTTTCGCGGATAAAGCGGCACGATTGCTCGGTTTCTCGCGCCTGAGAATCAATCACGAATTACGAATTTCAAATTACGATTTCAATTCGTAATTCGTAATTTGAAATTCGTAATTTATCTAATCTGCGTTTCATACACAGTTTTGATCTTTAATTGTTGGTTTTTGTTTAGTTTAATGTGTTTGCCGCGTTCGACGACGACTGCGCCGACACCGAAAGCTGCGCCGACTGCCGCGCCGACACCTGCGCCGACCGGACCACCGACGACTGCGCCGACAACCAAACCTGTTCCCGTTGATGCTCCGACTTTAATTGCGTCGGATTTCAGCGAACTTTTGCCTTTAACTGTGCCTTCGGTGTCAACGTTTTTCACGTTGTCGCCTTTTGAAGGCAAGATTTCGGTCAGAATCGCGTTGAAATTGCTCCAACGATTTTCTGCTAAAACGATGCGGTCGAAAGTCAGAACGACTTCGGCGCGGCGTTTAATTCTGCCGGGTTTTTGGATTTTTGCGACTCTGCCCTCGACAATCGCGCCTGTTAATTCGATCGGCGAAATAATTCGTGCCGTAAATTTGTCGCCGACTTTGCTGCGGTCGGTCGTAACTTCGTCGAGCAATTCGATGGTTAAATCCGTGTTCGTCGGAATCAGAATTATCGCATCGCTGTTTGAAAGATAATTCGTGTTTTCCGTCGTCGTGTTTATTTGATTATTGTTATTATTTGTGTTTTCGGAAACTTGATTGTTGTTTTCGTTGTTCGAAGTTTCCTGTTTTGTTGTTGAATTAGTTGAATTAGACGTGGTTTGATTGTTTGTTGTCGTTGCAACCGTGCCACGTTTTTTCAAATCGTTCGGAATCGTTGCGTCAAACGCTTTTTTGTCGAATCCGGTGTTGTAACCCGTTTCAAAACCTTGCTGGTATCCGTCGCGGTAGTCTTCCAAATTGCCGTAGTCTTTGTTAAAAGCGCGGTCGGCTTTGGTATATTCGCTATGTCGCTGAAAATTTTTCGCTTGATTGTCCAACGAATCTCGATAACCCGACATATAACCGTCCGAATAGCCGGTTCGGTAGCCGCGTTGTAATGCGATTTTTGTGTCTTGGGCAGATGCGTTTTGAATTGCGAAACTCAGGAAAGTTGCGGAAACAAGGGAAAGATTTACGAAAAGAGCTAATAAATTTTTGGTTAGCTTCATTGGTCCTCCTAAATATCAAAAAACTGGAAATAGTTTGTCCTCTAAGATTTATACATTACTTCTTAAAGAATTACAAGAGATTTTTTTAATATTTCTGAAAAAAGTTTTCCACAAGGGCGCATCTGT
>CALMEH010000607.1 GCA_937863115.1 uncultured Acidobacteriota bacterium | reverse complement strand
GGCGGTTTTATCAATCCGTATGTGATCGATGTTTTGTCGCGGCGCGGATATTTGAATATGAAGGAACGCGGACTTTGGACAGTTCCGGGACGTTCAAATCTTGGTCAACGCTCGCTCGAACGTCCGACGATTTTGGTAACAAATCAGCATTCTTTGTCCGATGCCGAAGATTTGACCGAAGGTTATCGCACGCTGAAACTCGGCAAAGTCGTCGGCGAACCGACCAGCGGCTGGATTATTTTTACTTGGAACGCAACAACCTTCGACGGCACGACCGTCAGATTGCCGCGCCAAATGATTACGGGAAATGACGGCAAAAATATGGAACTCAATCCGCGTCCGATTGATGTTCCCGTAACACGCCCAATCGGTGAAACTTTGACAGGAAAAGATTCGCAACTCGATACGGCAGTGCGCGAACTTTTGGGGCAACTCGGAAGATAATTTTTTTGCCGCAGATTAACGCAGATAACGCGGATTAAATCCGAATAAAATACTCGAATTGATTTTGAGCGTTTGCACAAAAAACGGAAAATTTACGCCAAGTTAGTAAATGCTTACTTGCAATTTGTAGCTGATTGATTTACAAATTGATTTGATGGAAATAGTTTGGAAATCACACAAAATCGAATCGCCGTATCTTTTTCGCCAAATCGGAAAATGGGACGGCATAAAAATTCATCGCGCAAGGGTTTTGCCGGGAAAAATGCCAGAGCAAATTTCGGATTTCCACGAAATGAACATCACGCTCGGCGGCAAATTAACAACCGAAAAATGTTCGGCAAGCGGCAAATTTGTTAAAACGAAAAGCGAAACGGGCAATTTGTGTTTTACACCAGCCGGTCAATCGGTGGGCGCGTATTGGAATGCGCCGATTGATAGTTTGGGAATTATGCTTGTGCCCGATTTTGTCAAACAAACCGCGCTCGAAAACCGTTTTTCAAGCAATTTTGAGTTTGCCGAAATTTATAAACGCCAAGATGCCTTGATTCAGCAAATTGCGTTGACTTTATTGGACGAAGATAAATCCGAATCGCCTTCGGGCAGACTTTATACAGATTCTTTGATTCAGACTTTAACGCTGTATCTGTTAAAAAATTACAGCAACGCAAATTCGATAAAGGAAAGTTTAAACGGCGGACTTTCGGGCTACAAATTGCGCCGCGTGCGTGAATTTATTGATGCAAATTTGGAGGAAGATTTGTCGCTTGCGGAACTCGCCGAAGTTGCCGATTTGAGCCAATTTCATTTTTCCCGCGCTTTTCGCAAATCTACGGGACAAACGCCGCAACATTATTTGATGGAGCAACGCATCGAACGTGCCAAAGAACTTTTAGCGAAGGAGGATTTGCCCCTCGTTGAAATCAGTCTTCGCACAGGCTTCAAAAACCAGAGCCATTTCACGACGCTTTTTCGTAAATTTACAAATCTTACGCCGAAACTCTGGCGTGAACTAAAATTGGCTTAGAAATTTTGCAGAAACACGCACGAAGTAAGTGTGCAAATGTCTTAGCACACTTACTTCGTGCGTGTTTCTGCATTTGAATTTAAAATCTGACGGTTTCAACTTCCGCTTCGGATGCGCTTCTCGAACCGCGCCATTCTTCTTCGTTGTCGTAGAAATTTACATCGAATTTCGCCAGAGATTTTACGGGAATGCCTTCAAATTCCTTGGGCGCATCTTCAAAACCGACGATTGTGCCGATGCCGATAACTTCCGTTCCCAGTTCGCGGACAAGCGAAATCGTCTCGGTTATCGCACGTCCGGAACGCAA
>CALMEH010000606.1 GCA_937863115.1 uncultured Acidobacteriota bacterium | reverse complement strand
TAGATAGTTTTAAGATAAGTCTTGGCTACTGCCCACTATTTGCAGAAAACGAATTTTCTGCTGAGAACATTTAGATGAAAAAAAAATGAAAATCAAATCGTCCCTAAAACTCTAAGGACAATAAACACACCGGAAGGTATCTTTGGGGAAAGAATATTTTGATTTTTCGTTTGAGTTTTTTCAAACTCGAATATGAGTATGCAACAAAAAATACGTCTTGAAAATACAAAAGGCTACTCAATTCGTATAAGTAAAGCTACTCATTTTGTTATAAAAATTTCGATTTATTTTCAATTGCAAACTTGAGAAGTGAATTTATGCCGCGAATTTCGAGTTTGTTGCAAATATTATAACGATGTCGGTCAACCGTGCGCGGACTAACAAAAAGTTCGGAGGCAATTTCCTTTGTCGTTTTATGTTCGGCAATCAGCCGCAAAATTTTTGTTTCGGTGGGTGTCAAAAGTTCGGTTTTCGGCGCGAAATCAACTAAATTTTGATGACGATTAAGCAAATAACTTGATAGTTTCGGCGTTATGAAACTTCTTTCTTTAGCTACGGTGTTGACGGCATTGACAATATCAGCAACTGCCGAATCTTTTAAGATATAACCTCTGACACCTAAATCGAGTGCAGAATTAAAAGTCGCTTCTTCGTCGTGCATTGTCAAAAAAATAATTTTCACGTCAATATTCTGTTCGCGCAAATTGCGGACGATCTCGAAACCGTTTTTGTCAGGCATATTCAAATCCAAAACGGCGACATCCGGCTTTAATTCGCAAATTCGGGCTAGTGCATCTGCCCCATTCGAAGCCTCGCCGATGATATGAAAATTTTCTTCTATTTCCATAATCATTCGCAACCCACTTAAAAAAATCGGGTGGTCGTCGGCAATAAAAATTCTTACTTCCTTTTTCATTTCTCTTCAAAATCAAAAATTATTTTTGATTCCCCTTGTAAAGTTATTTTTCAATTTAAATTCGGCAAAAACCCTTGTTCCTTTGCCGGGTGCGGATTGAATTGACAATTCTCCGCCTGACATTTGCGCTCGTTCACGCATTCCGCTAATGCCGACTCCGGTCGTGTGAATTTCATTGTCTCCCTGCGGAAAACCAATGCCGTTGTCGGAAATCCATAATTGCAGATTTTTATTATTGCGCTCCAAAATAACCGAAACTTCGTCAGCTTTTGAATGGCGGATAATGTTATTTAAGGCTTCTTGCACGATGCGGTATAAATTCAACTCATCGTCCTTTGACAAAATGCCGTCAACTTCGTCAATTTCGGTGCGAAAAGCGATGTCTGACGAATCCGCGACCTGTTTGACCATAAATCGCAAAGTATTCGTTAAACCGGCTTTGTCCAAATGATACGGACTCAAAGTTTTCGCCATTGTGCGAACTTCATTTAAAACTTGTGCCGCTGCTTCTTCAATCTGCACTAATTGTGGACGAATCTTATTGTGGCTATGAATTTTCCCCAAACAATATGAAGCCCAATTTTTGATAACCAAAAGTTGTTGACCGAGGTTATCGTGAATATCGGCAGCTATTTTGCGGCGTTCGCTTTCCTGCGCGTTAAGTAAACGGCGCGAAAACTCTTCACGCACTTTTTTTTCGAGTTCAAAACGATAATTTCGATATTCGTAAAATCCCCACAGCAAGAAAATTATCAGCAAAGCGGCAAAAACGATAAACCACCAAGTGCGATAAAATGGCGGATGAACAACAATCTTGAATTCGGCAATGTCGTCGCTCCAAATCCCATCACCGTTCGCCGCAATCACTTGAAAAGTATGTTCACCGAACGGAAGACGCGGATAATAAGCAGTTCGGCGCGTTCCGGCTTCGACCCAATCTTTGTCGAAGCCATCCATTTTATAACGGAAAAGCGTCTGCTCAGGTTTGCGGAAACTGATTCCGGTGTAACTAATTTCCAAGTCTTCGTGGCTTGCATCGAGTTTAATTGTGCCGGAAAAATCCAAAGGCTTTTTCGCCATTATTACTTCTTCGATAATCGGTTTCGGCGGTGGCCTTTTTTTCTGTTTCGGGTAAATAATCACTA
>CALMEH010000605.1 GCA_937863115.1 uncultured Acidobacteriota bacterium | reverse complement strand
GATGATGAGGTACATGAACACGCCGAGGTACGGGACGAGGAACACGAAGAGCACGAGGAACACGATGCCCGCGGCCCCGATCGTCGCCCCGGGGTTGGGTGGGGCCACCACCAGCACCGCCGTGACACCGAGCACCACCATCGCGGGCCGGACGGTGACGGCGCTGCGCGTCATCAGCTCGGCTCGGCGGGCGGACAGGTCCGCAAGCCACAGGCGCCCCGCCAGCTTCGCGATCCCCGACGGGGGGAGGCTGACGCTGCCGCATCCGAGCCACCGCGACGCGCCGTTCACGTTCATGCCCACGCCGGGCACGAGCACCAGGCAGAGCAGGCCGAGCGACGCGAGCAGGAACGGGGTCACCCACCGACGGAGCTGTCTGTAGTCCAACCGCGACATCACCCAGGCGGCCACGCCGCCGGTGCCGGCCCACAGGAGCTGCTTGCGGAAGAACAACTCGAAAAAGCCGAAGCCGGAAAAAAACGGGTTGATTTTGCTAAATCTCAAAACGAAAGAAACAACGATTCGCAACAAAAACAGCAACAGGAACAAATCGAAATCCGCAAACCGATTGTTGTTAAGCCGAAGCAAAATTCAAACTCGGCTCCGACACCGAAACCTGCGGGAAGTTTGGGCAAACAGGGAAATACTCAATAGTTTTTAAGGAAAGTAGGCAGCGACAGTAGGCAGTATAAATTTGAAGTTTAGAATTTACTGCTTACTGCTGTTGCCTTCTGCCTTCTGCCTTCTTCAGTCAAAAAAACACACCGCCCAATTTGCTTGTGTCAACTTGACATATTTCATAAAAATCCGATGATTGAAAAAGAACTATCCGATTTCGGCTAAATTATTGTTTGTATTATGAAAATCGAACTCGAATCGCCAATCATCTCAGAATCTCTTTCCTTAGAACGAAAAATCAAGATGCACGAAGCGCGTGAAGCCATTGTTTATCGTTTGGCGCGTGATTTGCCAACGAATATTGATTTGGAGAGATTTTTAAACGTCGTCGTTTCCGAACTCGGACGAATGATGCAAGCCGACCGTTGCGACCTTTTGCAACTCACGACCGACCGCGCTCTTTCCATCAGCCACGAATGGCGCAAAGATGAAACGATTCCGTCGAGTTTGGGCACGGAAATTCCGATTGACACGGAAAAATTGGCGGAAAGATTCGATTTTTCAAAGCCGATTGCGATAAACGACATTGCCGAAACTGACAACGCGACTTTGAAATTTTTTGCTAAAGCTCTTGAAACAAAATCACTTCTGATTGTGCCGATAAGTTTGCGCGGTAAGCCTCTGGGATTGTTGGGTTTGCACGACACGCACGCGCCGCGAATTTGGCACGAAGAAGAAATTCATTTTCTCGAATCAATCGGTCAACAACTTGCAATCGGTTATCAATATACGAGTTTGTATGTCGCACAGGAACAAGAAACACGGCGCACAAACGCACTTCTCGAAATTGCCAACACGCTCAATTCGCATTCGGATTTTAAGGAAGTTTCGGCGCGTGTTTTAGAACGCGCCGTTGAACTCGTCGGCGCAGATTATGCCGCGCTCGGCGTGCTTGACCAGACGGGAAAAAAGATTGGTTTGGCTTCGTTCAAATCTGCCGAAGGCGTTGAGCCGAACACAGTTTTGCAAATGATTGAGGAACACGGACAATCGCTCGACATTGAACCGTTTCCCGCGCTCGGTGACATTTTGCGCGAAGGCAAGACGATGAAAATTATTGATACGCAACTTCCCTTTGCGATTCGTCTGATTTTCAATTCGCAATTAAACGGCAAAGCCGCGCTCGTTTCGCCTGTGCGCGTTGCCGGACAAGCCTTCGGTTTGATTGGTTTTGTGTGGAGCGAAGAACGCGGAACTTTGTTTGAAGAACACGAAATCGCGCTTGTCGAAGGCATTGCCGACCAAATCGGCACCGCGTTAGAACGCGACCAACTTTCAGCGGAAATTATGCGTTTGAAGTCCGCGCTTTTGCAAAAACAGAGCGAAATTGTCGGACAAGCACCGTCAATTCGACGCGCAATGGAACTTGCCTTTAATGTCGCTGATACAACTACAACGGTTTTGGTTCAAGGTGAAAGCGGCACGGGAAAAGAATTGATTGCAAACTTGATTCATTATAATTCAGGGCGCGAAAACAAACCGTATATCAAAATAAATTGCGGCGCGATTCCCGAAACTTTGCTCGAATCGGAACTTTTCGGACACGAAAAAGGCTCATTCACCGATGCGCGTTTCGAACGCAAAGGACGTTTTGAAGAAGCGAATGGTGGAACGCTTTTTTTAGACGAAATCGGCGAAATGCCGCTTCAAGCACAAGTCAAACTACTCAGAATTTTGCAAGACGGCGAATTGACGCGCATCGGCGGAAACGATGTTATCAAAACCGATGTTCGTGTGATTGCGGCAACGAATATTGATTTGGAAAAAGCGATTGAAGATGGTAATTTTCGCAAAGATTTATTTTATCGCTTGTCGGTTTTTCCGATAACTTTGCCGCCGCTTCGTGAACGTCCCGAAGATATTCACATTTTGGTTTTTCACTTTCTCGAACAATATAAGGAAAAAACCGGACGCTTTGTTTCAGGAATTTCAAAAGAAGCACTTCGCGCTTTAGTAAATTATGAATGGCTCGGCAACGTCCGCGAACTCGAGAACGCGATTGAACGCGCCGTGATTATTGCTTCCGGTCGCCAAATCGAACTCGACGATTTACCGGAAGCAATCAGCCGCAAAGCGTTTGAAACACACGCCCAAGTTCGCCAAGAAAGATTTAAAGCCGCCGGTGAAGGAAGCTCAATCGGCATCGAAATCGAACTTCCGGCGGCAATGGACGAAATCGAAAAACAAGTCATCGAAGCAATGTTAGATTACACAAACGGCGATAAATCACGCGCCGCGAGATTAATGAACATCGGCAGAAAAACGCTTTATCGAAAATTGGAACAATACGCGGAAAAGTAAAAAGTAAAAAGTAAAAATAAATCTGATTCCGAACTTTTACCTTTTACTTTTTACTTGAAAACGGCTGTTTATGATAGAATTGGCAACAAATATCAAAATTCCGAAATTTAAAATTATCTTATGAAAAACTTAAAATCAGAACGCGAATTGTCATTGGACTTTTTGCGCGTATGTGAGGCGGCGGCGATTGAATCGGCAAAAACGATGGGACAGGGCGACCGCAAATATTCCGACCACGTTGCTGTTGAAGCAATGCGCGAAGTGATGGACACCGTGCCGATGCGCGGGCGAATCGTGATCGGCGAAGGCGAACGCGACGAAGCACCGATGCTTTATATCGGCGAAGAATTGGGCGGGAAAGATTATCCGGCGGACGTGCGCGAAACTTTTCCCGAAATTGATATTGCGGTTGATCCGCTTGAAGGCACGAATCTTTGTGCTTTGGGCGCAAACAACGCGATTGCCGTGCTTGCGGCGGCAGAACGCGGCGGACTTTTGAACGCGCCGGATATTTATATGGACAAAATCGTCGTCGGACCTTCGTGTCGCGGCGCGGTTGATATTGATGCGCCGGTGAAAGACAATTTGAAAAATATTGCGAGACGTTTAGGGCGCGATATTGATGATTTGACCGTTATCTGTCTTGATCGTTCGCGCCACAAACAGCTTGTTCAAGACGTGCGAAACGCGGGCGCGAGAATTCGTCTGATTTCGGACGGCGACCTTTCGGCGGGAATTTCGGCGGCAGTCGCAGGCACAAATATTCACGCACTGATGGGCATCG
>CALMEH010000604.1 GCA_937863115.1 uncultured Acidobacteriota bacterium | reverse complement strand
CGAATATTTTTGTCCAATCCAGCAGTTCGCCCGAAGGTCGCAAACAAATTGCCGCCTATTGGCAAGACGAAAAACGCCCGCTTTACAATCGCGCGATTCAAGGACGCTATCCGCCCGGTTCGACTTGGAAAATTCCCGAATCAGTTGCCGGATTGCAACAAGGTGTAATTACGGTTACGAATTCAAATGTCGCATGCGGCGGCGGAATTACCATCGGCAGCAAATTTACGCGTTGTATGGGAAGCCACGGCTCGCCGCCTTTGAGTTTTGCAATTACGAAATCTTGCGACGGTTATTATTATCGTTTGGGCTTGAAAATGGGCATTGACGGGCTGATTAAGATGGTTGAGAATTTTGATTACGACAAGCGCACAGGTGTTGATTTGCCGAACGAAAAAATCAGTCAAACGCCGAAAACGTGGCGACCGACAATCGAAAAACGCGAAGGAAAATGGAGCGATATTCGCACAGTTTATGCTTCAATTGGACAAGATACGGTCGTTGTAACGCCGATTTCGATGCTTCGGGCGATTGCGTCAATCGGTGTTCAAGGCAAAATGTATGTGCCGCACTTTTTGAAGGAATTCAAGCCAATAGGCGATTTGACTTATATTGCGCCGCGTGAAGGCTTCGGTTTTCAGCGTCCCGAACCGAAAATTGTTCAGATGACCAAAGAACAAGAAGACTTAGTCGTGAAAGGTCTTTGGGGCGTAGTTCAAGGCGGAGGCACAGCGGCGAAAATCCGCATTCCGAATTTTGACATCGCCGGAAAAACCGGCACAGCACAAGTCGCCGAACTCGGCAAAGACGTGGGCGCAAACAAAGACCACGCTTGGTTTATCAGTTTTGCACCGGCTTATAAACCCGAAATCGCCGTGCTTTCGCTAATCGAAAACGTCGGTTTCGGCGGAAGTTTCGCCGCGCCCGCATCGCGCGGTGTATATGAAGCGTATCTGGCAAAGAGAAATCCGAGCCTTTTGGAAACAAAAGAGGTAGCTAAGAAATAATTACATTTATTATTGAACATTTATTATTTATCGGCAGTTTGAAGATAAATGTTCAATGAAAAATGAAAAATGAAAAATGGTAGCAGTAATTGAACGACGCAATTTTAGAGATTTTGACTTTTTGCTGGCAATTTTGGCAACGGCGATAGTCTGTTTCGGCGTGTGGCAAATTTACAATGCCCAGCCGGAAATGAACACTTGGAGCAAACAGATTTTTCCCGGTCTTTTTATTGCTTTGGTGGCAATGGTTGTTGTTGCGTTTACCGATTACCGACGTTTGATTGATTCTGCTCCGATTTTTTATGTCGGCGGATTGATACTTCTTCTTTTAGTTCTAACCCCTTTAGGCGTAAAAGTTAATGGACAGCAAGCGTGGCTTAAGCTGCCGTTAATCGGACAATTTCAGCCGTCTGAATTCGTTAAAGTTCCAACGATTTTGATGCTTGCTAAATATTTCGGCGCACGCAAAGCCGGAGAATTGAAATTGAAGGAAATTTTGATCGGATTTGCAATTTTGGGCGGACCGATTGCGCTGATTATGCTCGAACCGGACGCGGGACAAGCAATTACATATTTCCCGATTCTCGCGGTTGTGTTGTTTCTTTCCGCGATTAAAATCCGATACGTTATAATGACAATTGTTGCCGGATTGATTTTTGTGCCGCTGGCATTTTACGTCGGTGTGCAGACCGGAAAAATCAAACAATATCAAATTGAGCGCGTCAACGTAATTTTAGACCCCGAAAACGCTGATCCGAGAGGTTACGGTTATCATACCGTTCAATCAATGATTACCGTTGGTCGTGGCGGTTTGCACGGCATTAAAGGCGATACCGAAACATCGCAAGCCGCCCTGAAATTTTTGCCCGAACCTCAAACCGATTTTATCTTTGCAGTAACCGCAGAAAACACGGGATTTGTCGGCTGCATTTCATTACTTTTGGCGTATGCTCTGCTTCTATCACGACTTGTGATGGGCGCAAGGCAATCGCCCGACCGCGCCGGAATGCTTGTAATTATGGCGATTGTCGGCGGAATGTCGTTCCAGATTTTTATGAACGTCGGGATGGTTTTGGGCTTTTTGCCCGTTATCGGCGTTCCGCTTCCATTGATGAGCGCGGGACTTTCAGCAATTTTGGCAACTTTTATTGCAATCGGCTTTGTGATTAGCGTAAAATTGCGTAGATTTGTTAATTGAGATAATTGGAGCGTGGGCATCTTGCCCGCAAGCGCGTTCGAGGCTTTGGGAGAACGGGCGCGACACGCCCCAATAACTTAAAACTTAAATTTAACCTGAGCGTTTGCCGTTCTTGCTTCGCTCGAACGGGCGGGCAGAGATGCCCGCGCTCCA
>CALMEH010000603.1 GCA_937863115.1 uncultured Acidobacteriota bacterium | reverse complement strand
AACCGATTGCACCGTGCGTTGTCGGCGAATTGATGATGATGCGCGACGCGGGCATCTGTGCGCCGAATCGAATCGCGGCTTCACGATTTTGCGTGTGCATTCCGGCAGTATGTCCCATTCCGCCAAATTGCAAAATTTCTTCGCATTTATTCGCGCCGGCTTCGATCCCGTCAACCACAAAAAATGCCAGTGTTGGCGAAAGTTTTTCAAACGACCAAGGAAAATCACGCCCGACACCGCCGCAATCGGCGATTAAACAGCGTGTTCCGCTCGGAACGGAAATTCCGGCGAGATTAGCGATATATTCGGCAGATTTCCCAACAATTTTTGCGTTCAAAGTTCTTTGATCGGTAATTAAAACTTTGCCGACTTTTTCGGCTTCGGTTTCGTTTAAAAAATGTCCGCCTTGTTTTGTAAATTGCTCACGAACTTGCGAAACTATCGGCGCATCGCAAACGACGGCTTGCTCCGAAGCACAAATCGTGCCGTTATCAAAACAAGTCGAAGTCAAAATATCTGAAACCGCTTTTTCGATATTCGCCGTTCTTTCGATAAAACTCGGAACATTTCCCGGACCGACACCGAACGCCGGTTTGCCCGAAGAATATGCCGCACGAACCAAACCAATTCCGCCCGTCGCTAAAATCACGGCGGTTTTTTTGTGCTTCATCAGCGTTTCCGTGCCTTCGAGCGCGGAAGTCGTCAAACATTTTATCGCGTCCGGCGGCAAACCTTCTTTTATCGCAACTTCCTTCATTATGCGAGCCGTCTCAGCAATTGAACGGGCGGCTGAAGGATGCGGCGAAAGAACAATCGTATTGCGCGATTTTATCGAAATAATAATTTTGAAAATCGCCGTCGAAGTCGGATTCGTCGAAGGAATAATCGCCGCGACAACTCCGCGCGGGCTGGCAATTTCAACGACATTTCCCTTATCGGCAATTACGCCGACGGTTTTCAAATTTTTGAAATAATTCCAAACGTCTTCCGCCGCAAAACGATTTTTCTCGCGCTTGTCTTCTGCTTTGCCGAAACCCGTTTCTTCATTCGCCATCTGCCCAAGACGCATTGATTCCGCCAAAGCGACATTTGACATCGCTTCGCAGATTGTATCAATTTTATTTTGGTCAAATTTCGCAACCGTTTTCCAGGCAAGATGAGCGGCTTCAACCGCATCACGCGCTTCTTGTTGCGAAATTAGGTCTTTATCTTCAGGCATTTTGGTCTTTGGTCTTTGGTCTTTGGTCTTTGGTCTTTGATTTCATTGCTCAAATTGAAACAAAAATCAAAGACCAAAAGCCAAAACCCAAAGACCGTATTCAAAATTTTTTATTTCTCGTTTTGCTTTTATCATTCGCCGAAATCGCGTTGCCGGTTTCGCCTTCGCCGAGTTGTCGGCTCGAACCGCCGGCGATGGCTTTTTCGTCCGGTGAAAAACCGACTGCGCCGCCTTTCGGCAGAACTCTTTCAACTTCGCCGTGCGGACGCGGGATAACGTGAACCGAAATCAATTCGCCCACGCGCCGTGCCGCCGCCGCACCTGCATCCGTTGCCGCTTTGACCGCGCCGACATCGCCGCGCACGAAAATCGTAACGTAACCTGCGCCGATATACTCTTTGCCGATAAGTTGCACATTTGCCGCTTTGACCATCGCGTCTGCCGCTTCGACCGCGCCGATGAATCCTTTGGTTTCAACCATTCCGAGTGCTTCCAAACTCATTATTTATTCCTCTCCGAGATTTATACTTTTCCGATTTTAATACAAGACTTTAGAAAGTGGAAAAGTGGAAAAGTGAAAAAGTGGAAAAGTGGTCTGAGCAAAAATTAAACAAACTTTTTCACTTTTTCACCTTTTCAATTTTTCACTTTCATATTTTTTCACTTTTTCACTTTCAATATATTGACATTTTCGGCTTAACAAAGCTATATTTCAAGTTTAAGACCGCTTTGTTTTTGCAAACTTCCGGGCGGGGCGCAAAATAAATCAAAAAAAATGTCATTAACACTTGGCGAAAAATTGCAGCAGGCAAGAGAAGCGCGGGGAGCAACGATAGCCGAAGTTGCCGAACAAACACGCATCTCGCCGCTTTATATAGAATCAATCGAAAATAACGATTACCGACCATTGCCCGGCGGTATTTTCAATAAAGGTTTCGTTAAATCATTCGCCAAATACGTCGGCGTTGATGAACAAGAAGCCCTGCAGGATTATTTGAGTCTGATGGCTAATCAGGAAATTCCGGTCGCCGATGAACCGAAAACCTATAAACCCGAAGTTTTAACTGATGAACGCGCCAATTCGTCCAATCTGATGACGATTGTTTTTGCCGTTATTATTTTAGGTTTAATGACTTGGGGCATTCTAACACTGGTCAATTATCTGCAAAACAAACAAAATCAATCCGTTGCGAATACTAATACAAATTCGGCAAATAATGCGGCAAATGAGAATTCAACCGCCAATACGAACGTGAATGTTTCGCAACCGCTTCCTTCGATGGACGAAATTTCGGCGGAATTTAAAGTTACGGAAGAAGTTGCGGCAACCGTCATCGCCGACGGCAAAAAAACTTATCCGATTTGGACTGCGACAACGCCAACAATTATTAAGGCAAAAGACAGCCTGAATGTCAGCTACTCGAAATCGAAAGCCGCCGTTGCTCAGATGATTCTAAACGGCAAACCGATTACGCTTCCTTCTCAAGGCGTGCCGGGAACAGCAGTCGTTAAATTTGAGATAAACAAAACAAACATCGCCGAAATTTTGCAAAGCGGACAGATTTCAATCGGCACAATGCCCAACTCCAACACAAACGTGAATACGGCACGTTAGAAAGAATTATGAGGCTTTACGAAAAGCTGAAATTAAAATTGAAAAAAACTAAGAGCGAAACCGCGCCCGCAAGATAAATGCGGGCTTTTTTATTAGAATTGTTTTTTGGTCTTTGGTCTTTGGAGAAAGTCAAAAACCGAAGACCAAAAACCAAAGACCAAAGACCAAAATTTATGAAAATCGAAGAAATAAGAGAAGGCTTAACATTTGACGATGTTTTGCTCGTTCCGGCATATTCGGACATTTTGCCGAGCGAAACGAATGTCGCCACAAAATTTTCACGAAATATCAATTTGAATATTCCGCTGTGTTCATCGGCAATGGACACGGTTACGGAAGCAAATCTGGCAATCGCGCTCGCACAACAAGGCGGAATCGGCGTGATTCACAAAAACTTTTCAATCGAAGGACAAGCTGAAGAAGTTGATAAAGTCAAACGCTCGGAAAGCGGAATGATTGTCAATCCGGTAACAATTCGTGATAATGCGCTGGTTTCCGAAGCGTTGGAGATTATGCAACGGTTCAAGATTTCGGGCGTTCCCGTGGTCAACGAAAACGGTTTTCTCGTCGGAATCATCACGAACCGCGATTTACGTTTTGAAACGCGCTTTGATATTCCCGTTTCAGAAGTGATGACCCCACAACCGCTCGTAACCGTTCCCGTCGGCACGACATTAGACGAAGCCAAAGTAAAATTGCAAAAACACCGCATTGAAAAACTTCTGGTTACAGACGACAACGGACATTTGAAAGGTTTAATCACCGTCAAAGACATTCAAAAAGCGATTCGTTATCCGCACGCGGCAAAAGATAATCTTGGGCGTTTGCGCGTCGCGGCGGCAATCGGAGCGACCGGCGATTTTCTCGAACGTGCCGCCGCACTCATCGAATCAAGAGTAGATGCAATCGTCATTGACACCGCTCACGGACACTCAAGCCGCGTCATCGAAGCCGTCAAAAAAGTTAAAGCAAAATTCCCCGAAATCGAAATCATCGCCGGAAACATTGCCACGGCAGAAGCCACAAAAGAATTGCTAAATGTTGGTGTTGATGGAGTTAAGGTTGGGATTGGTCCGGGAAGC
>CALMEH010000602.1 GCA_937863115.1 uncultured Acidobacteriota bacterium | reverse complement strand
GCGTTCAAGGCGGGAAATGGCGGCTTGTTTTTTATTGAGCAATTCGCCCAATTCTTCCTGATTAATGCCGAGGGCGTTTCTAAGCTCGGTCAAACGAATTTCTTCGCTCAACTTTTGTGAAATTTCGGCGGAAAGATTTTTAGATGCGGGCGACATTTTATCGCGCAAATTTTCGAATGACTTAGCCATTTTTAATTTTCTCCTTTTCTAAAGTTTCGAGATGCTCCCGATAAAGGCGATCTGCCAGCGGAACATATTGTTCATACCAGCGGCTGTTTCCCGTTTTATCACCGCCGATCAGCAAAATCGCCATCCTTCTTGGGTCAAAAGCGTATAAAATACGATACGGCTTACCTTTATGCTGCGCCCTTAATTCGCGCATTTGGGAGTATTCCGAACCTTTGATGTCTGACGAATAGGGAAAACCGAGTGCCACGCCGAATTCTTCGAGCATCCTGACATATGCGTCAACCGTCGCCTGCCCGTCTTCGCTTAACGTGTTCCACCACTCTTCAAATTCGTCTGTATATTCGACTCCAAATGGCATACTTTATATTACACCAATGTAATAATTTGTCAATATACTTTTGAACTCGAAAAATGCTTTACAGGAAAAAAAGCGGCTGGTAAAAAACGGAACTCATTGAAAATCAGTTAGTTGCTGAAATTCCACTTTAAACAATCGAGTAATTTATAACACAATCGTTCACAACAAATGTCTGAAAATCAAAACCGAAGAAGCATCGAAAAATTTTTAACCGAACTGGATGTCAGAATCAGAGCGCGGTATCCGCTGATTGCCATTAACACATATGAGGAAGACCGCGTGCGCGAGTGCCTCAAAGATTTAATGTGCCGCGACAAACACAAGGAAAAGCCGCTCTATTTTTGGAGTCGGACATCCGGCTTGCAAAAGATTTATGAGCAAAAAGACGGACTTTTGACCAATCCGCAAGGTATATCGGATACGGAAGACCCGGAAAGTGTTTTGCAGTTTATCGGCGAGCAGAAAACCGGCATCTTTTTGTTGTGCGATTATGCGCCTTATATTACTCCTTACGGACAGGAAGATCCCGCGCTCGTGCGAAGGCTTCGTGAAATCGCGTGGCGGCTCAAATCTACCAAAGCAACGATTTTGTTTGTCGGTCCAACCTTTCCCGAATTAAAAACTTTGGAAAAAGAAGTTACACAACTCGGATTGGAACTTCCGCAAGAAGTTGAAATTGAAGATTCAATAGAACTCGAACTCGAAAAATTTAAAGAAAACGGTCTGAAAGTTGATTTAAGCCTTGATGCAAAAACAGGACTGCTTCAAGCCCTTTTAGGTTTATCTGCCGCAGAAATCAGCAATGTCATCGCCAAAGCCGTGATTAGTTCGCGCGGACTCAATGACGATTCGATCAAAATCATTCTCGAAGAAAAGAAAAACGTCATTCGCGGCAGCGGATCGCTCACTTACGTTCACCCCGAGCCCGCCACCAATTTGGGTGGTTATAAGAATTTACGGGCAATTCTGGAACGGGCGGCACACACTTTCAGCCCGCAAGCCAAAGCGCGTCACGTCGAGCCGTGCAAAGGCATTTTGTTGGTTGGTTTGCCGGGTTGCGGTAAAGATTTGTGCAAAAGAGTCGCCTCAAGCATTACCAATCGCGCTCTGCTTGATCTTGATTTCGGCTCGATTATGGGCGAAGGCGGCGGAGTTATCGGCTCATCGGCAATGAGTATCAAACGCGCTCTTTCGATTGCCGGCACGATTAAAGGTATTTTGGGTATTTCGGAGTTTGAAAAGGCAGTTTCCGGTATGAAATCGTCGAACAAAACTGACGGCGGCGAAACGGCGCGGACGATTTCTTATCTCTTAAATTGGATGCAGGACAACAAAGATGTTTTAGTTTTTGCAACTGCCAATGATGTTCGGGAACTAGAATCGGAACAATTTCGCATCGGACGATTTTCTTATATTCATTTTGTTGATTTACCGACTGAAGAAGACCGACAGGAGATTTTTAAAGTTCATCTGTCGAAACGGGCATTAAAAACCGACCGGTTCGATTTGGATAAACTCGTCGAAAACTCGAAAGAATTTTCCGGCGCGGAAATCGAAGGCGCGGTAAAAAACGGCGTTCTCGAAGCGTTCATTGACGGCGACCGCGCAGCGGAAACGCGCGACATCGTGAAGGCGATTGACAATATCACGCCGACGGCGCAAATGATGAGCGAGAAAATCGAAGAAATCCGCAAATGGGCGCGAAAAAATATCAAAAATGTCGGAATAAAATCTTCAACCGAATCTTATCAAACAAACACCGAACGCGCGTATGAACTATAATTTTTAAGACATGGTTTTTTTTTACAATATTCCTGACTGCCACTTCCAATTTGAATTATTATTGAGGTTTAAAGTATTGAACTCTACATCTGTCAAAAAAGTATGTCAAAAAGTATGAAGTGGCGGTAATTCATTTGTTCGGATGATTGTCGGAAATTTCAAATTCTTTAAATCTGCCGTGCTGAGAGTTGTAATATCTCGCTTGTGCAAACTCCAATCCGCTTTCTCCGTCTTTTTCATAGCCCGTGTAGCCTTTTCTCGTTTCGCTCGAATCATAGTTTATTCCGCTTGTTCGTTGCGCTGAGGTTGCTTCATCGCCAAACGCCATATAATCTTTGCGTGTCGTTACTTTCCCGTTTTGGTCGGTAATCACTCGCGCCGAACCGAGATGGTCGGCTGTCAAATAACTCACCTGCGGCATGGTCGCCAAAGCAATCAAATACTCCGCCGACTACTTTTTAGATCTCTTAAAAATGTAGTAACCATAGTTCTCGTTAACTTGTTGAATAGTAACAAGTTCCCAACCTTCATCGCCTGCTTTATTGAATTCTCCAACTCCTGAATTGGCGGAGGCATAAATTGTCTTATATTCCCAGATTATTTTGTCTTTTGCCAAGGAACTTTGATTAGACATCTGAATAAAAATCATAACGCCAATCACCAAAATTAACACTGCGTAAATCAATTTGTTTTTCATTTTTTACTCCTTCATTTCCCAAAATTATTTTGGAAACTAAAATTATTTCCATTAGCTGTCATTTGATTTTTAATGTAAATTCACGAAACTTCGGTTGTAATACTACGTCTGCCGGAGGTCTCGTTGCTGGAACATTGGTTAAATCAAGCCTCGTTTTGCCATCCGAGCTTGTTACTGCTTTTATTTCAGCTTTAAATCTAACATCTCCTTTTACTTTGTTTCCTTCATTTATTTTAACTTTAAATCTGGCTGTCAAAGGCTTACCCGGTTCAGTAACTGTAAGAGTTACATTGCCTATAGAATTAGTTTCTGAGGTATCGCCTGTTCCCGTTTCAGATCTTCCTGTAGCTTTAATCGTTGTCGAAGCCCCTGTAGATGTTTGTCTAAGCTCAAGATCTATTGTAGCTCCTTTTAACGCCGCATCATCTGAAGTTTCTATACTTACCTCAACTTCAATCTCTGCTTCATTATTAACTTCTTGCTTGTCAGCATCCCCATTATTAATAGTCACAGCAGAAACTCCAACGGTCGCTGGCAAAAGTGGATTTGAAGGCTCAATATTTGCACTTTCTGTAGCTGATTCTGATGCTGTTTGCTCTTGAGATGTATTTTCATCAGAAATAGAATCTGCATTTTGCTCAGGCGTGTGTGGTGCGGCAGTTTCTGAGACGTTTTGTTGCGCCGCCATACCGCCTGCCGACCCCCCATCACCAGCCTTATAATTGCCGCCGCTAAAAGCACCGCCGCTTCTGCCTTCGCCTTGGCGGCATAGCCCGCTTCCAGCATCTCCATCTGCACCTGGGCAGCGATGGCCTGGACCTGCTCGGGCGTGATCCGGTCCAGGAAGTCATACATCAGCTGGCGCCAGGTCCAGAAGCTGTCGGACGGCTG
>CALMEH010000601.1 GCA_937863115.1 uncultured Acidobacteriota bacterium | reverse complement strand
TGCGGATCGTGGCGGTTTGATTTAAATGGGGACTTATGCCGAAATGCCTTGGCAAGGGCCGGCTTTTTTTTCGCAAACTGCCAGCGGTTGCTTGTTAAAATTATTACATTTTGACGAAAAAACGCACGCAATGACGTTTTTGTATTCGATGACACCGGGCTTTCAACAAGACAATATTTCGTATCACGATTGCGCCGAAGAAGCGTATCACGTTTGGGGAACTTCGTGGATGATGCAGTTTGGCGATTTGCCGACAGGCGGATATTTTTGGCGACCGGCGTATGTCAATCACGGTGCGTTTTACAGCGAACACGGCATTTTAGGTTTCGGCAGAACGGACGGCGATTTGCATAATCATTTTCATCACAACGCTTATTCAAATCCCGATGAAAATGCCGACCGTGCGGCGGCAAGATTGATTCGTCAAAAACCTGAACTTAATAAATGGATGCAATCGCACGACCACAACCATTTCGATTTTGAATACGGCGAATCGTTTTCGACCGATACTGAAAACGACCGAGTTCACATTCACGATGCGATGCACTCGATGGGCGTTAAACATTCTCACGACCATGATCACGGGCATCATCACCATCATCACGACGATTGATTTTGTAATTTCGGCATTCGGATTTAGACTTGTAAAGCTATGGCAAAACAGAAAATTTCATTTGCGAGTTCGCGCATTCCTCTTTATTACCAGTTGGAAAATGTTCTGCGGGAAAAAATCACCTCCGGCACGTTTGAAGCGGGTGATAAATTGCCGACGGAAAGCGAGTTGATTGTTGAATACGGCGTTTCGCGGATTACCGTCCGACAGGCTTTGCACGCACTTGCCGAAGACGGTTTAATCGAGCGCAAACAAGGGCGCGGAACGCTTATTGCGGCACGAAAATCACGAAAAAAACGCTTTACGGGAACGATTCATCTGACCGGTTCGCTTGATGAACTAATCGAAATGGGAATGGACACGCCCGTTAAAGTTTTGGAAATGAATCGCGTTGAAGCCGACGCACATGAAGCCGAACTTCTCGAAATAAAGACGGGAACACCGATTTATCGTTTGAAAAGATTGCGTTTGAACGAAGGCAAGCCTTTCGGTTTGATTATCAATTATTTGCCCGAAGACATCGGTGCAGCTCTGACAATGGCAGAACTTTCGAGCGGGGCTTTGCTTCATACAATGGAAACGAAATTGGGTTTAAATCTCGACAACGCAATTCAGCAGATTCACGCCGAACTCGCCGATCCATATGTTGCAAAACTTTTGGATGTCCGCGTCGGCACAGCACTTTTGGGCATTGAGCGCACGGTTTATACGAACGAAAATAAACCCGTTGAATACGTCCACACGCTTTATCGAAGCGATTTATACGGCTATTCGGTGAAACTTGTGCGTGAAAACAAAGGGGAAAAGAAAAAATAGGGAATATGTCAATCATCTTTCGGAAGTTAGAAGTAGCAGATTCAATTCTTTACCGAAATATCAGACTGAAATGTTTGCAAACCTTTCCCGACAATTTCGGCTCGACTTTTGAAGAAGAAAGCAAAATTGAAAAACTCAAATTTGAAGTCTTTTTAAAGGAAGAAAATACCGACAATTTTATGTTCGGTGCGTTTGACGGTGAAAAATTAATCGGCATTTGCGGATTTTCAAGAGAGCTTCGTGCAAAAACCGAACATCGCGGCGAGATTGTGCAAATGTTTGTTGATCCGCAATATACAAGCAAAAACATCGGTTTTGAGTTACTGCAAAAAACAATCGAAAAGGCGTTTAAAAATGCGGCAATTGAGCAAATTGTTTTGAGCGTAGTTGCCGAAAATAAAGCTGCAAATAGACTTTACGAAAAACTCGGTTTTATTGAATACGGCTTACTGAAAAATTATTTCAAAAAAGATGAAATCTATTGGCGGCAACGCTTTATGGTTTTAAATAGAAAATATGAAATTTGATTCGATTATCAAAAACGGCACAGTCGTTTTTCCGTTTCATGGCGAAGTGAAATGTGAAATTGCCATTAAGGACGGCAAAATTGCTTCGATTAGCGATTCGATTGATAGCAATCAAGCTGATGAAATTGTTGATGCAAGTGGCAAATATGTTTTTCCGGCGGCGGTTGATTCGCATTATCACGTCGGAATTTATCGTCCGCATTCGGAAGATGCGGAAAGCGAATCGCGCACGGCACTTGTCGGCGGAGTTGGCACAGTAATTAGTTATTTTCGCACCGGACATCATTATTTGAACAAAACCGGATTGTATAAAGACATTTTTCCCGAAGTTTTAGAATTGTCGAAAGGACATTTTTACACCGATTATGCTTATCACATTGCGCCGATGGCAACCCCGCAACTCGATGAAATTGATTGGCTTGTCGAAAATGCGGGAGTCGGTTCGTTTAAATTTTATATGTTCTACAAAGCCTTGACGCTCTCCGCTGATTCGACCAAAGGCTCGGATTATACGATGGCGGAAAATTACGATTTAGGGCATTTGTTTGAACTGATGACGCGCATTTCGACGATGGCTGAAAAACATAAAGACAAAGCGCGAATTTCGCTGAGTTTGCATTGCGAAAACCCCGAATTGATTCGAGTCTTTATTGAGCGCGTCAAACAAAAAGGCTTGACAGGTTTGAAAGCATATTCCGAAGCGCGTCCGCCTTTGACCGAAAAACTTTCCGTTCACGAAGCCGCAATTTTGGCAGATGCAACGGGCTGTCCGATAAATCTTCTGCATTTATCGAGTCGTGATGCGCTCCAAGCCGGAATTGACGTTCGACGAACCTATCCAAATCACGATATAAAATTGGAAACAACTTTGCATCATTTAGCTTTAGACCACGAAGAATTGGATAAAAGCGGCATCGGTTTGAAAGGCAAAGTAAATCCGCCGATTCGCACACGCGAACACAGCGAATTTTTGTGGGAAGGAATTAAGCGCGGTCACGTTGATACAGTTGTTTCCGACCACGCTTGTTGCGGCGAAGAAAATAAACAAAACGGCGTTTGGGAATCTCTGCCAGGATTCGGCGGAAGTTCGATTTTATATCCGATTTTACTCAGCGAAGGCGCACACAAACGCAATGTTTCTTTGTCGCGCATTGCCGAACTCGTTTCCGCAAACCCGGCACGAAATTTCGGGCTTTTTCCGCGCAAAGGCTGTATTTCAATCGGCGCAGACGCAGATTTGACGATTGTTGATATGAATCTCGAAAAACCGATTCGCGCCGAAGAATTATTGTCCGCGCAAGATCACACGCCGTTTGAAGGTTTTATGACAAAAGGCTGGTCAACACAAACGATTATCAGAGGCAAAGTGATGTTCGATAACGGCAAAGTTACCGAAGAAAAAAGCGGCGAATTTATCAAACGTCCGACAACTCTACACGAATAATTATATGGAAGTTGATATGTCGCCCGAAGCGGTTACGCAAAGAATGGAAATTCAAAATCAGCTTTGGGAATTAACTGTTGAGCTGCAAAGTGAAATAATTATTGACGAAAAAGACGAGCAGAAAGATGACCGAAACGAACAAAAATAAAATTTTTTACGGCTGGATAATTGTTGCAATATCAACACTTGCGCTCGTTGTCAGCAACGGTTTATCAATCGGCGGAATTCCCGTTTTCAGCGAATGGATTCGTAACGATTTTATTGCAAGCGGCGCAATTCCGGCGGAAAGAGCGCAGACGATTGTTTCAAATTTCGGTGTTTTTACGTTTTTAGTCGCAGGACTTACTGCACCTTTTGCCGGTTATTTTATTCAAAAATATAATTTGAAAACGCTGATGCTAATCGGCTGTGTAATTTTGGGCGGCGGTTTGCTGATTCATTCACAGGCAACGACGGTCGAAATGATTTATGCAGCGAGAATTTTGTTCGGTATCGCGCTCGGATTTGTTGGAGTTTTGATAAATACGGTTTTGGTTTCAAATTGGTTTCGGCGCAAACGCGGAACTGCTTTGGGAATTGTTTTAACCGGAACAAGCATCGGCGGAATGCTGATTCCGTTGATTGCAACTCCTTTAATTCTAAAATTTAACTGGCGCGTGGCAATGATTTGCGTCAGTTTGCTGATATGGCTGATTCTCATTCCGGCAATAATTTTTTTGGTCAAAACCAAACCGCAAGACATCGGATTATTTCCCGATGGCGATGAAAGCGAACCATTGGAAACTTTTGTCGGCGGAAATAATCAAACCGGATTATCGCTATTTGAAGCAATGAAAACGCCGCTTTTTTGGGTTTTTGCACTTTGCGCCGCATTGATTTTTTATCCGCTTTTTGTTTCTACACAGCAACTGATTTTATACATTCGCACACCGAAAATCGGAGTTTCGCCCGAAACTGCCGGATTGATTCAGGCTTTACTTTCGTTTTTGAGTATCGGCGGAAAATTTTTGTTCGGCTTTATGTCCGACAAAATTTCGCCGACGCGCGTGATGCTGATTTGCTGTTCAGTAATGTTTTTGGGAACGCTCGTTTTACTTAACTTTTCCGCTTCGACGGTTTTGCTTTTCGTTATTCCGTTCGGCTTCGGTTACGGCGGAACTTTCGTTTTACTGCAAAGATTGGTTGCCGATTATTTCGGCTCGAAAGATTATCCGAAAATTCTCGGCGCAATTACGGTTATCGAAACCATCGGCGCGGCAATCGGCGGACGCATCACGGGCGCAGTTGCTGATGTTGACGGCGGCGATTACACACGAGCTTTTTATTACGTTATTGCCGCTACCGGATTGGCTTTGCTTTTGACCGTTGCGCTGAATTTTATGGTTAAAACCAAACAGCAAACTGTATGAAATATTTCTTTTTTACAATCCAAAAAACGCCAAAACGTAATGAATTTACAACGGAAGAAGTTTTGCCGATTCTTCACGCGCACACAGCATATTTCAAAAAACTCGGCGCGGAAGGCATTTGCGTAATGGCAGGACCTTTTAAAAATCAAACCGACAACGAACTCGGCGCAGGTTGCTATGTCCTCGCCGCCGAATCCGAAGAAGAAGCCCGAAAGCTCGCCGATGCCGATCCGTTTTGCGTTCACAGAATTTACGATTATAAGGTCTGGGAATGGACGAAAGTTGTGCCTGAACAGTCAGCAGTCAGCAGTTAGCAACTTTATCGAACCGCTAATTGCTGACTGTTCACTGTTTAAGCCAATCGCCGATGCCGTAAGGATTTTCCGCCGGTTGCGAAAAATGTTCGTGGACGACGCGCCAATTTCTGTCTGCGCTTTGCTCTAAAACAAATGTTCCGCGCAGACGGAGTGATTTCGGTTCGCTGTTGATTTCCAAATTCATCTCAACAATTCCGGCGACAAAACCTATCTGTCCGACAACTTTTGCCTGCAAATTTTCAACCCATTCACAACTTTTGACGTTTATCGCCGAATCGCAAAAATCGCGCCAGCCTTTTTCGACATTTTTATAACCGAGCGTTGCCCAACGCGGACCTTCGACGAAAATAAGCAAATCTTCATTTTGCGCGTAATAATCCAAAATCTTTTCGACATTTTTGTTAATTACCGCTTCAAAATGCGCTTTGGTTTTTTCAATCAATAGTGTATTTTCCATCGTATATTTTCAGTTTGATTAAACCGCAACTATTAACTTTACATTCTACGTTTTACACTTTCTCGAAAAAAGAATTTTAATGCGCGAGAAAGTGTAAAGTGTAAAATGTAAAGTGCAAAGTTCGCTTGTTTGCAATCTTCAATTTGCTTTCAAAACACGCAAGATTTCCGCCACGCTCCACGCTTGCGCCGAACAACCACGCGGATTATGCGGTGTGTCGGCATCGAATATTTCGGAGATTTGCCCGATTCCGGCTTCGCGCAGATGTTCTTCAAAACCTGAAAGAATTTCTTTGACACGCTTTTCCGTTTGATTGCCGTTCGGATAAACTTTGCGGTAAGCGTCAACAAATGCGCCGATGAGCCACGCCCAAACCGTGCCTTGATGATAAGCCGAATCGCGTTCAAAAGGTGCGCCAATGTAAATCGGACAATAATCTTTATCGTTTGGTGAAAGCGAGCGCAAGCCGACGGGCGTAAGCAATTCGTTTTCGACTTTTTGGACGATTTTCTGCGCCTGTCCGATGCTCAACATCGAATAAGGCAAACTAACGGCAAAAATCTGATTCGGGCGAACTGCGCCATCGCGTTTTCCGTTTCTGACGACATCAAACAGACAATCTTCCGCGTTGTTCCAAAACACGGCATTGAAACTTTGTTTCGCTAAATCGGCGATTGAATCGTATTTCTTTTTGTCTTCAACATCGCCGAATCTGTCGGCAAAATCCGCCATAATTTTCAGAGCGTTATACCAGAGAGCCTGAATTTCAACGGCTTTTCCGGTGCGCGGCGTGATGACCAAATCGCCGATTTTTGCGTCCATCCAAGTCAGTTGAA
>CALMEH010000600.1 GCA_937863115.1 uncultured Acidobacteriota bacterium | reverse complement strand
CCGAGCCGAATTCGGCGGATTTTGCATTTCTTTTTTAATGCTTATACGGTGTCGTTTTCGGCTTTAATCGTGCTGTTTGCGGCTTTAACTCTAACTTATTTTTGGTTTGAATATTCCGACAGAATAGATATGTTGCTCAAAGGCGACGTTTTTACGCAATCGGCAGGAATTTATTCTGCGCCGAAAAATCTGCGTGAAAACGAACCAATCACGCCTGCCGGATTGATTGAATATTTGAAATCTGCGGGTTATATCGAAAAAAATAATCAAGCGGATGCTTCGCGTTCGCGTTATGAAATTAAGGAAAATCAAATCGAAATCGAGCCAGGAGTTACGGGAACGGTTGACGGACAGAAATATTTTCATCAGCTTTCGGTAAAATTTAAGAAAGACGGCAAAACGGTTGAAAAAATCACGGATGTTGATGTTAAAAAAGATGTTAATACCGCCCAATTAGAACCGAAAATCTTGAGTTCAATCGCAGCAGAAGGCGACGGGCGCAGAAAAACTATAACTTTTAGCGATTTGCCGAATCATCTTGTAAAATCCATTATAACAACGGAAGACCGCGCTTTTTTTGAACATTACGGTGTAAATTTTCGCGGAATTGCGCGTGCGGCTTATCGGCGGTATGAGAAGGAAAATGACGATTCTCCGTTGGCAAATCAAGGCGGTTCTTCGATAACCCAACAATTAGTTAAAAATTTGTGGCTCAACCGCGAACAGACTTTGACGCGCAAAATAAAAGAAGCGTTTATGTCAATCATTCTCGAAACCAGATTGACGAAGGAAGAAATTTTCACGCTTTATGCCAATCAAATATATCTTGGGCAACAGTCCGGTGTTTCGATTTATGGTGTAGGAGAAGCCGCAAACGTCTATTTTGGCAAGGATGTTTCGCAACTAACACTTGCAGAATCAGCATTTCTCGCAGGAATTATTCGAAGTCCGAATCGTTACAACGCTTACAAAAATCCCGAAAGAGTTGCGGAACGGCGCAATCAAGTTTTAGATTCGATGTTTCAATCAAATGCAATTTCGCAGGAAGATTATCAAGCCGCAAAGCAGACGAAACTGGT
>CALMEH010000599.1 GCA_937863115.1 uncultured Acidobacteriota bacterium | reverse complement strand
CGCCACCGGCGCCGGACGTAATGGCGTTGTTTCAATAAGTGTACAAAAACCCGCCGTTAGAATTTAAAGAAAAAAGGAGCGGTTCAACATTTAGAAGATTTCCTGTCGTTGTTCCCGTAATGGTCGAACCGGCGGTATTTTTTATTAGATTATAGCCCAGAGAATTCATCGTGCCGGCAAAATCTGCGCTGAAATTTGAATATATTGAATTTCTAGAATTCACCGTTCCGTTGGTTACGGCAACGCCCGCGCCCGATTGTGTTGCGTTGTTTTGTGCAATAGTCGAGCTACTAATTGTTGCGGTTGCACCGGCGTTATTGATGTATAAACCGCCGCCGGAAAGCGTTGCTGTATTTAATGCAAGCGTTGAATTCTGAAAAATCAGATTTCCGTTTTGGACATAGATGCCGCCGCCGTTTCCGGTCGAATTGCAAGCCCAGACAATAGAATTATTAATGGTTGTCGTGCCACCATTTACCAAAATACAACCGCCATTGTCCGGCGCGGTTACTCTGCCGGAAAAGATTGACAGACTATCGAATTGAACCGCCGCATTTGAAATATTGAAAATTCGGGTAGTGCCAAAAGACGTAACTTCAACGCCTTTCGTGTTCGATGCGTCAATCGTTAAATCGCCTGTAATTGCGAGTTCAGACGATATTTGAATTGTGTTGGACTGAATTGTTTGAAACGGATTCACTGAAAAATTAATCGTGTCGGCACCCGGCGAATTGTTTGCATCAATAATTGCTTGGCGCAGACTGCCCGCTCCGGCATTGCTCGTTACAGTTACGGTAAAAGTTGCGGCATTTGTCGGCAAAGACATTGCCGTTAAAATTAAAGCCATTGAAACGATTGGAAAAGATTTGATCATCAATTTTTCCAATTTCAGATACACTTCGAGTGCAGCGTTGGTCGTCAAACCGACCAACGACTTGGTTAGTTCATTCATAAATTCCTCCAGATTATTTTGTAGATGTTATCTACTTTGCTTTGTGCAATGAAAGGAACGACAGGTTAGAATTTTTCTTGCAAAGTTTTTTCAAGGATGAGGAAACACGCACGAAGTAAGTGTGAGAGTAATTGAAATAACATACACTTACTTCGTGCGTGTTTCTGCAAATCCTACAATAAAGGTCTTGCGGCGGCAAAATTATCGCATAGCATTTTGCGGCTTTGTCGTTTATCATATTGATACTTTCAGTTTTACAAATAAATCAAAACAACAGGAGACTTTCAGATGAAAAAAGCGAGTATATTTTTAATTATATTTATAGCAGTATTCGGTTTCGCGTGTAATATGATGAAATCGGAGAACAAACCGGCGGAAAACAAACCGGCGGAGAATAAACCGGCGGAGAATAAATCCAATTCGACCAATTCAAACGCCAACGCCAACGCGAATTCAAACGCAAACTCTGCGTCATCAGGCGAAACGACAACCGCACCGAAGGATATTTCGGGGGATTACACGGTTGAAGGCACAAACGAAGGCGGCGGCGGAAACTACAAAGGCACCTTGGCAGTCCAGAAACGGGGCGATGTTTATCAATTTAGCTGGAACACCGACACGGTTTTTGACGGCGTTGGCGTGCAGACGGGAAGCGCAGTTGCCGCCGCCTTTGCCGAAGGAAAAGACGGAACGGGTTGCGGCGTGGTTTTATATCAAATAAATTCCGACGGTTCGCTTAACGGCAAAGCCGGATATTGGGGCGAAAATAAAGGCGAAACCGAAAAAGCCACACGCACGAGCGGCACGGATTTGGTTGGCGAATACGACATCAAAGGCACAAACCCCGAAGGCAAAGAATACACCGGCAAACTCTCGGTCAAATCCGAAGGTTCAGGCTACGCATTCGCTTGGACGGGCGGAACAAATCTCAAAGGTTTCGGCATCAAACAAGGCAATTTCGTGGCAGTCGGCTTAGGCGACAAAAAATGCGGCTTCGTTTCCTACGAAGTCAAATCCGACGGCACAATGAACGGCAAATGGGGCGGCTACGGCTCAACTTCAGTCGGCACGGAAACCGCGAAGAAGAAGTAGAAACAATAATTGGAGCGCGAACGGCTCGTTCGCCGCGCGTTTGAGGCTTTGCGAGAACAGGCGCGAAAATGCCGCACATTGAATCAAGTTGATTTGATGTGTGGCATTTGCCGTTCTTGCTTCGTTCGAACGCGCCGGCAGGGATGCTTGTGCCACAGTCTTTGCGCTCCATTTTACGCGCTGTCAGCATCAATTGGCGCAGACTTTCCGGCGGGTGAAAGATTGAATATTTCTGCCTGCCGAAACAATCTTTCCGACCGCTGGCTCAATCTTTCCGTCTGCTAACTCTATCTTTCCACCTGCTGACGCAATCTTTCAGACTGCCGAAACAATCTTTCTGACTGCTGACGCTATCTTTCCGGCGAAATATTGTTTCGGCAGTCTGAAATACTCAATTTTTCCGACGCAGGAAACCTTTTTTCATCCGGCGACATCATACAGACTGCACAAAATACAGAAAGTTTGTTGGAACCATCCCCTCCGTCCGATGATTATTTTTTGACGCAAAAGTTAGAAATAAACAAATGCCGATGACTCCCGTTAGAAAGGGCATATATGACCTGATACTAAGCAAACGTGGAAATTACGAAAAAAACAGAACCACAAAAATACACAAAATTACACAAATTAATTAGAACTCGGAAGTCAGTTTGTGTTGTTTTGTGTTGTTTTGTGGTTAAAAAAATGAATTTTAGTTTTGAAGTCGCTTTGTGAGGGAATTTTATCTCCAATATTTTTACAGGAAAGCCCTGAAAATGAGAACGTGAGGTTTGCTTAATAAAAATCTCCCGTTCTCCCGTTCCCCCGTTCTCCTCTTTTTACCTAATGGACTTGGCAATTAAGCCGATGCCGCCGGCGAGGAGGACGAGCATCATTATCGTATTGAAAAGGCTTGTCGGTTGGAAATAAACCGTCAGATTCATCAAAATTCCGGCGGCAATGATGACGATGCCGACGAAAAGCAAAATCCATCCAAGGATTGATTTGCCGTTGAAAAACAAAATGCCGATGCCGAAGATCAAGGGAATCAGCGTTAAGCCGAAAGTGTTGTAA
>CALMEH010000598.1 GCA_937863115.1 uncultured Acidobacteriota bacterium | reverse complement strand
TGCGATAAACACGGCATAATGTTGATCGTTGACGAAGTTCAAAGCGGAATGGGCAGAACCGGAAAGATGTTCGCGCTCGACCATCACGAAGGCGTGAAAGCCGATATTATGTGCCTCGCAAAAGGCATCGGTTCAGGTTTGCCGATTGGCGCGTGTGTGGCGCGTGCCGACATTATGGACTGGCACAAAGGCGCACACGCTTCGACTTTCGGCGGAAATCCCGTGTGTATCGCTTCGGCGTTAAAAACTATTGAATTACTCGAAAACGGTTTGGTCGAAAATGCCGCAACCGTCGGCAAATATCTCGAAGACGGCTTGCGCTCATTGCAATCGAAATATAAACAAATAGGCGACGTGCGCGGCTTAGGAATGATGCTCGGCGTAGAATTCGTCAAAGAATCCGGCGAACCCGACGCAGAACTCCGCGACAAAATCGAAATGGCTTGCTTCAATCGCGGCTTAATCATCTTAGGTTGCGGAACATCAACAATCCGCTGGTCGCCGCCGCTGATTCTGACAAAAGAAAACGTTGATGTTGCGCTCGAAATCTTCGACGCGGCAATCGCGGCTTCAATCTAACCGCGTTTTATTTCGACACATTAACCGCAAGGTCTTTACAATCTAAGGCTTAGCGGTTATATTTATTGGGAATACAATTTGTTATCTGCCCCAAATAAATTTATGAGAGTTAAATTACCCATTACATTTTCATTGTTTATATTATCTCTTTTTCTGCTTGCAATTAACGCTTTCGGACATGCCGGAAAATCAGACGATTTGTTGATTGCACAAAACCAAAAACTGATTGCACAAGACGGTATCGCCAGCAGTTGGTATGGTCAATCGGTAGCGGTTTCAGGAAATACGGCGGTTGTCGGGGCGTATAACGCACGAGTCGCCAACAATGATGGACAAGGTGCGGCTTATGTCTATATCCGCAACGGTTCTCAATGGGAGTTTCAGCAAAAACTGACGGCTAATGATGGAGCTTTTAATGATATTTTTGGAATCAGCGTTGCTATAGACGGCGATACGATTATTGTCGGCGCGTCGCATGACAACAATCAAATAAACGGATTCTTTCACGGTTCGGCTTACATTTTCCAACGAATCGGAACAGTCTGGACACAACAACAGAAACTGCTTCCAGCTGATCCTTCAAACCAGAAAGAATTCGGTTTCAGCGTGGCAATTTTCGGCAATACCGTTTTTGTTTCGGCTCAAAACGATAACAATAATTTTCGCTGGGTTTCTTATGTTTTTGAGCGCAGCGGGACGACTTGGACTCAAAAGCAGAAACTTTCCGCCAGCGATGATCAGCCGGCAAACGGTTTTGGTTTTGGTATGGTTCTTCAGGAAAATATTGCTTTTCTTGGGGCGACAAATTCAGGCAATTTAGGACAGGGACAGGTGTATGTTTTTACCAAACAAAACAACGTCTGGCTCGAAAGTCAGATACTTAGAGCAAATGACGGGCTTGAGAGCGATTATTTCGGCGCGGGTTTGACGGCTTGCGGCAATATGCTGATTGTCGGTGCGGGCGGTGATGATGTCGAAGGCATTAATAATCGCGGCTCGATCTATATTTTTGAACGAAACGGTAATACTTGGTCGCAACAGACGCAGATTTATAATCCGCATATGATTTCAAACGAGAACTTCGGCGGCAGTATCGCTTGTTCCGATAATATGATTCTGGCAAGCGCAAGTTTTGCCAATTCCGACCGCGGCACTGTTTACGTTTTCGAGCGCGTCGGCACAAGTTGGAGCGAACGCGGTGAAATAAGTGCCGAAAACGAAGAGGTAGGGCGCAGATTCGGGACTGATGTTGCCTTGTCGAACGGTAACATCATCATCGGTGCGCCGCAAGATGTTATCGGCTCGAATGTTAATCAGGGTTCAGCTTATTTGTTTAATATTGCGGTTTCGACAGCATTTGATTTCGATGCCGACAATAAGACGGATATTTCGATATTCCGTCCGGCAAACGGCGAATGGTGGTATCAGCGCAGTTCCGACGGGCAAGTTTCCGCCGCGCAATTCGGCAACGGCACGGACAGAATCGTTCCGGCGGATTACACGGGCGACGGAAAAACCGACATTGCCGTTTATCGTCCGTCAACGGGCGAATGGTTCGTATTGCGTTCCGAGGATAATTCGTTTTATTCCTTCGCCTTCGGTGCAAACGGAGATGTTCCGGTTTCCGCAGACTTCGATGCCGATCAAAAAGCCGATGCCGCCGTTTATCGTCCGTCAAATCAGACGTGGTTTATCAGCAGATCGGGCGGCGGAACAACCATCGAGCAATTCGGTGCAAGCGGCGATGTTCCCGTTGTCGGGGATTATGACGGCGACGGTTTTGCAGATATTGCCGTCTTTCGTCCGTCCACTGGTCAATGGTGGCTGAAGCGTTCGAATTCGGGAACGGTTGCGCTAACCTTCGGCACAAGCGCGGACACACCCGTGCAGGGCGATTTCACGGGCGACGGCAAAACGGATGTTGCTTTTTGGCGACCTTCGAGCGGCGAATGGTTCGTTCTCCGAAGTGAAGACTTTTCTTTCTACGCCGCACCTTTCGGAACAAACGGCGATATTCCCGTGGCGGGTGATTACGACGGCGACGGCAGATTCGATCTCAGCGTTTTCCGTCCCACGCAAGGCGTTTGGTATCTCCAACGAAGCAGTGCCGGATTCATTGCCCAACAATTCGGAGTCGGTGCGGACAAACCTGTTCCGTCAGCCTTCATACCGTAATTAAACAAAATTCGTCGAATATTTGATTTTGTCGGTGTTCAAAAAAATCTCCACGCGGCAATTTTTCATTAGGAAAATGCAGTGCGGAGATTTTTTTTGCTTGACAGCAAATTAGAATAAGAGTAAAAAATAAAACACGATATTTATTTGCTCAGGTTCAAGAGGCAACCCAAAATGAACAAACTCTTCTACGGTGATAATCTCGATGTCCTACGCAAGTTCGTCCGCGACGAGACGGTAGATTTGTGTTACATTGATCCGCCGTTTAATTCCAAGCGCAATTACAATCAGATTTACAACAACATCGGCAGCGAAGACCGCGCACAAGCGCAGGCTTTTGTTGACACTTGGACGTGGGACGACCACGCCAATATTTGTTTCGACGAGATTCTTTCAAACAAAAACGGCGTGCAGACGGCGCAATCAATCGCGCTCATTGCAGGTTTGGAAAAAGTCTTAGGCAAAGGCGCGTTGTTCGCCTATCTCGTTTCGCTTGAGCAGTCCGCATCGCTGAGATTCACCGTGAATCGTTTGTTTGGTAATATGTAAATATGTTTCCGATAGATATTTTTTTAGATAAACTAGCTTTGGGCGATTGTTTGAAAATATTAGAAGATATTCCTTCAAATTCGATTAATTTAATTGTTACTTCGCCGCCATATGCAGATAACCGAAAAAGCACTTACGGTGGCGTTTCTCCAGATAAATACGTTGAATGGTTTTTACCGATTTCTGCTGAACTTCAGCGAGTTCTTAAAGATGACGGCACATTTATCTTGAATATTAAAGAGAAAGTTGTTGAAGGTGAAAGACACACTTACGTTCTTGAATTAATTTTGGCAATGAAACGACAAGGTTGGTTATGGACGGAAGAATATATGTGGCACAAACGAAACTCAACACCGGGTAAATGGTCAAATCGTTTTCGTGATTCGTGGGAAAGATGTTTGCAATTTAATAAGCAAAGAAAGTTTAAGATGTTTCAGGAATCCGTTATGGTTCCGATGGGTGATTGGGCAAAGACTCGACTAAATAGTTTGGGCGAGAATGATAAAATAAGGTTTAATTCACAAGTTGGAAGCGGCTTTGGAAAAAATATTTCTAAATGGGTTGGCAGAGAAAAAGCATATCCGACAAATGTTCTGCATCTCGCCACAGAATGCGGTAACAAAAATCATAGCGCGGCTTTTCCCAAGTCTTTGCCAACGTGGTTCATAAAATTGTTTTCAGAAGAAAATGATGTTGTGCTTGATCCTTTTGCAGGTTCAGGAACGACTTGTATCGCGGCACACGAACTTAATCGTCGCTTTGTCGGTATAGAACTTAAACGTGAGTATTTTGAATTAGCTGAAAAGAATATTGAGAAAGTGCAAAAGAGTCCGATTCAGCAAAGTTTGTTATGAATAAAACCCCTTATCAAGATTATTATAATTTCCTTTCGGAAAATGTAATTACACCGTTTTATCATTCGCGGTTTGATAAATTGAATTCCCTCAAATTAAAAGATGTTCTTAAACGCAAGAATCCTTATTTACTGAAAGCAAAGAATATCGAATTGGCAGGAGATTTGGTTAAAGGAATAATAGATGCTTTTCTTTCATCACAGGAAGAAACAATTTTTGGTAATTTACTTGAAGGTTTTGCAATTCACGTTTCAAAAGTTCTTTACGGCGGTTTCAAGTCCGAACTAAAAAGCGCAGATTTAGAGTTTGAGCGTAAAAATATCTATTATGTAGTTGGCATTAAGTCAGGCACGAATTGGGGAAATGCTGACCAAGTTTCTAAAATGCGCGACAATTTCAAACTTGCCAGAACAATTTTGCTCGAACGCGGAATTAAGAATGAGATTGTCGCTGTCAATGGTTGTATTTATGGTAAAGATCGTTCTCCGTTCAAACGTCACGAAGATATTGAAAAACAATATTACAAATACGCCGGTCAAGATTTTTGGAATTTCATCTCTGATGACGATAATCTTTACCGTGAGATTATTGCTCCTATTGATCGTGAAGCACGAGAGAAAGATGATGCTTTTAAGAAAGCATATGCCGCAAAAGTTAATGAGATGACACAAGATTTTATTGAAAACTTTATGACTGATAATCAAATTGACTGGATAAAACTCGTTGATTTTGTATCTAAACGAGTTTGATATTTGATAGTCAAGAAAAAGGCGCGGCTTGCGGAATCTACATTTCACGCTGTTCACCGACCAAGCCGATGATTGAATTTGCCCGCGCAACAAGGTCAATTCAAACCCGAACATTTTTCGCCGTTCGACAGATTGCAAATCGTTACCGTCCAAGAAATTTTAGACGGCGCACTGATGAATTTGCCGTTGATGGAAGAAGTTACCAAACGGGCGCAGAAGGCGAAGGCGGATAATCAGTCGAGTTTGTTTGAAAATTAGACAAACGCATTGCGCGGCGTGTCAGATGCTTCGCGCACGGTGTCAGTCGCTCTGCGCGGCGTGTCAGTCGGTCTGCGTAGGCTGACAGACGCTCTGCGTAGCGTATCAATCGGTTTGCGTAGGCGAACAGACGGTTTGCGTAGGACATTTTTATTAAGTTTTAAGCAGAAGAAAAAAAATATTAACCACAAAACGACACGAAAAAGCACAAAAGAAACAGCCGTTTTCGTGTTCTTTCGTGAATTTTCAAGGCAATTTTACCGGCGAATTGCAGACGCTGATTGACGCATTTGAAGCAAGTTTGTCCGCGCCCGGCACGGCGATTGACGAACAAGTCGCCGCCACCGCCGAAATCGGCGCGGAAGTCCGCAAAGGTATGATTGCCGTCCGCACTATGAACGGCGCGGTCAGAAACAGATACAAAAACAACGTCGGCAAACTAGCCGCGTGGCTCTCCGCCTCGCACATCGAAACCTCAAAACCCGACACACCGCCGACTCCGTAAAATTTTCGGGCGCGTTCAGAGTTCAAACTTTAGTTTGAATTTTATCGAAAGATTCAAACTAAAGTTTGAACTCTGAACGATTGAAATGCTAAATTTAAAGCATTATGAAACGTAGAGATTTTTTAGCAGTATCTATCGGAACGGCGATTGTATCGGGGTTTCCGGCGATTATCGGGAAGGCGAAACCGCGTGAATTTCCGCCTTTACCTTACGCCGAAGACGCGCTTGCGCCCGTCATTGGAGCGCAAACCGTCAATATTCATTACAACAAACATCACAAAGGATATTTCGAGCCGGTCAATAAATTAACCGCCGGAACACCGCTTGCTGAAGCCTCTTTGGAAGAAATTATTATGAAAACTTTCAAAGACAAAGCGAACCTCAACAGTCCAAGTCTTTTTAATATGGCGGCGCAGGTTTGGAATCATACGTTTTATTGGAATTCGATGCGGGCAAACGGCGGGGGCAAGCCTTCGGGCAAGTTGCTCGACAAAATCAACGAATCTTTCGGCGATTTCGACAAATTTAAGAAAGCCTTTGCCGATGCCTCCGTAACGACTTTCGGAACAGGCTGGAGTTGGCTTGTCGCCGATAAAAAAGGCAAACTCTCCGTCATCAAAACCGAAGATGCCGAAACACCTCTGACAATGAAATTAAAACCGCTTCTAACCATTGACGTTTGGGAACACGCCTATTATCTTGATTATCAAAACCGCCGCGCCGCCTACGTTGATGCAGTCATTGATAAGCTGCTTAATTGGGAATTTGCCGCGCAAAACTTAGGTTAAATAAATGAAAATCTTTTATAAAATCAATCTCGTAATATTTACGCTTTTATTGTTATATTCTTCCGTATTTGCTCAACAAACTGCCGAAGAGTTTTATGAGAAAGGTCTGGAAAAAATGAAAAGCGGAAGATACCAAGAAGCACTTCCATTTTTTGATGAGGCGATTAAATTAAATTCATTTTATGTGGAAGCATTGCTCGAAAGAAGCCGCGCCAGAAGTAATAATAAGCGCGATTTGCCGGGTGCTTTGGCTGATATTGAAACTATTTTGCAAATCAATCCGAAATTTGGCGAAGCCTATTTTGAACGCGCTCATCTTCGTCGCACAATGATTTTTCAAATGCTCAAGGAAAAAGGACAAATGCGAACCAGCGAGATTTTACCTTATCACAAAGCCATTTTGGAAGATTTGAATTTGGCTATTGAAAACGGCTTCAAAAACAAACGAAGTTACAGCTATCGGGCAGAATTACAAGCACGGCATCTCGACAATCCGGCGGAAGCAATCAAAGATTACACGGAGGCTTTGAAATTCGATCCCGATGATTTTAATCTTCTTATGAACCGTTCGTTTGCCAAACGTGCGAATGATGATGTTCAAGGCGCGATTGATGATTTGCGTGAAATTATCAACCGCTATGATGAAGCCAAAGCCAATAAAGAAATCCCTGCCGAAAAATTGAATATATTGAAAAGCGCAGCAATTATGGCACTTAATAATCTGAGTTCCACATTTGCCTTGGACGAGAAACCCGAACTACAACTTTGGGCGATTGAAAAGTCAATCGAACTACAACCAAATACAATGGCTTATCTTGCTCGCGGACGCTATCAAACGATTTTCGGTAGTCTTGATGATGCAATCGCTGATTACAATAAAGCTATTGAAATGTCCGGCGGAAAAGTTGGTCATTATTTTATGAGTCGCGGAATTGTTTATCATTTACAGGGAAAAACTGTCGAAGCTGAAGCAGATTTTGAACAAGGTAAAAAAATTGACCCGAATCTAAAAAATTACAATCTGCGATACTGGTTAGAATTAGTAAGACGGCAACGCGAACAAAGAAAGGTAAAGGTTGAACTGCCAAATTAAAAATAGTAATATTCAGACGCAAAGACGCAGAGACTTTCAATATTGAAAGTTTCTGCGTCTTTGCATTTCTGCGGTTAATTATTTCTTACGCTTTAGCCTTCTTGATTTCTTCGACTAAAACCGGCACGGCTTCAAACAAATCGCCGACAATTCCGTAATCCGCAATGTCGAAAATCGGTGCTTCCGAGTCTTTGTTTATCGCCACAATCGTCG
>CALMEH010000597.1 GCA_937863115.1 uncultured Acidobacteriota bacterium | reverse complement strand
CAGATGCTTTACGCAATACATTAAAAGTCGCCGAAATGTGTCAGGTTGAATTTCCCAAAGGCGATAACTTAACTTTGCCGACATTTCCCATACCTCCCGAATCAAATTGCCGAACCACCGACGAATATTTTGAAAAAGTTGTAATGGAAGGTTTTGAGGCGAGAAATCAGGCAGTTTGGTCGGCGATGGCATCCGCAGGAACGCTTAAATATTCGGTCGATGATTACCATAGACGCATCCGGCGTGAGATTGAAACCATCGGAAATATGGGGTTTCCAGGTTATTTTTTAATTGTTTGGGAGTTTATTAAATATGCCAAACAGGAGGGAATCCCCGTGGGACCGGGAAGAGGCTCGTCGGCAGGTTCCCTCGTGGCATATTGTCTTGAAATTACAGATGTTGATCCGCTTCAATATGATTTACTTTTTGAAAGATTCCTCAATCCCGAAAGGGTTTCAATGCCGGATATTGATATAGATTTCTGTGTCCGCGGACGCGGCGATGTTATTAACCACGTTACGGAAATTTACGGACGCGAATCGGTCTGTCAAATTATTACGTTCGGCACGATGGCATCGAAGGCGGCAATCAAGGATGTTGGGCGCGCTCTGAATATGCCACTCGGTGAGGTTGAAAAAGTCGCAAAGCTTATTCCACCGCCGGTGCGGGGTAGAAATATCAGTATTTCTCAGGCTCTTGAGCAGGTTGTTGAGTTGAAAAGTGCGTTTGAAACAAACTCTGATGTAAAAAAACTTGTGGATTTGGCACTCCGGCTCGAAGGTTGTTCGCGGCATTCTTCAGTTCATGCCGCGGGTGTTGTGATTTCGCCAAAACCCTTGCACGAACTTGTGCCGGTAACAATGTCTTCCAAAAATGAATTAACGAGCCAATACACAATGAATGATCTCGAAAAGGTTGGGATGCTCAAAATGGATTTTCTCGCGCTTACGACCTTAACCATTATAAGCGACTGCTTAAAAAGGCTTAAACAAAAAACCGAGATCGAAATTGATTGGGCGAAAATACCGCTTGATGATGAGCGCACGATGAAACTTTTTGGTGATGGTCGAACAGAGGCTGTTTTTCAATTTGAATCGTCCGGAATGCAAGAAATCTGCCGCCGTCTAAAGCCCAAGGAATTGGAAGATTTGGCAGCTTTAAATGCCTTGTATCGCCCAGGACCGCTTGACGGTGGAATGGTTGATGATTTCATTTCCCGCCATCGAGGGGAAAAAAAAGTGCAATATCTTGTTCCCGAAATGGAAGATATTTTACGGAATACTTACGGAATCCTTGTATATCAGGAACAGATTATGCAGATTGCACAGAAACTCGGCGGGTATTCATTAGGGGAAGCCGATATGATGCGTCGGGCGATGGGGAAAAAGAAGCGTGAAGAGATGGCACTTCACTCTGAAAAGTTTGTGGCTGGTGCCGTTGCACGGCAAATTAATCGTGAAAAGGCTGAAGCCATTTTTAATCTAATGGCACAATTTGCAGATTACGGGTTCAATCGAAGCCATTCTGTGGCATATGCTTATCTTGCTTATCAAACTGCTTATCTTAAAGCGCATTATCCGGCTTATTTTTATGCATCTGTTTTGTCAAATGAAGCGCAAGACACTACTAAGATATATAAATACTCGACTGAAATGCGTTCAGGCGGTGTTCAACTTCTACCGCCCGGGCTACGTGC
>CALMEH010000596.1 GCA_937863115.1 uncultured Acidobacteriota bacterium | reverse complement strand
AGATGCGATTATTACCGAGCTTGCACAGATTCGTTCGCTGATTGTGCGCCCATCGTCCGTGATTGCTAAATATCAAGGCAATGAAATCGAACCGCGAGAAGCCGGAAAAGATTTGCGCGTCAATGCCGTTCTTTCAGCAGGTTTTATTCGTTCCGGCGACCGAATGCGCGTTACGGCGCAACTGCTCGATGTCATTTCGGGCGATATTCTCTGGAGCGACAGAGTTGACGCACAAAGCGCAGATATTTTCGCTCTGCAAGACATCATCGCGCAAAAAATTCTCGATGGATTAAAACTCGAACTCTCAGACCGCGAACAGGAAAAACTCGGTCGCCGCCCGACGGAAAGCATTGAAGCGTGGGAAGAATTTCTGCGCGGACGTGATAATTTCGGACGATTCATTTTCCGCACGCTGGCACTCGAAGATTGCGAAGCCGCAATTCAAAATTTCAAACAAGCCATTGAACTTGATTCGCATTTTGCGCTTGCATATTCGGGTTTGGGCGCGTGTTACGCCAACCGCGTTTTCAAAGGAATGGGCGAAGCCGAAGATTATTCTTACGCCGAAGCCGCGTTTTCAAAAGCATTTAAATATGATCCGAATGTCGTCGAAGCCCGTGTTTTGATGATTATGATTTATCTCTCACGCGGCGAAAAAACCAAAGCGCGGGCAGAAATCAGCCAGCTTCAAGAACAATTTCCAAACGAACCGCCGCTTTATTTCGTCAAAGGCGTAATGGCGCGGCTCGATGGCGATTATGAAGAATCTCTTCACAGTTTTGCAAAACTCGCACGGCTCGATCCCGTGGCGCGTGTCGTTTCGTCTTACAATCGGGCGCGGATTTTTATGTATCAAGGCGAATATGACAAAGCCATCGCCGAATTGGACAAAGGCGCAAAATCCGAACCGAATCATCCGCTGATTCGTCTTTTCCGCTCGCAAGTTCTATTCTTTCGCGGCGACGTGCAAGAAGCGATTGATTTAATCAACGGCGTTTTAGATGAAAATCCGCAAATGAACGGCATTCGTCCGATTCTCGCGTTTTTCTTAGGAAGCATCAACAAAGACGAGGAAGCACGAGCGCAATTAACCGAAGACACACTCGCGCTTTCAAAAGCCGATCACGATATGGCTTATTGGGTTGGCACGGCTTATGCGACGCTCGGCGAAAAGGATTTGGCATTCAAATGGCTCGAACGCGCCGTGCGTTTAGGCAACGAAAACAAACCTTGGTATCAAAGCAACAAATGTTTCGATTCCCTGCGCGATGACCCGCGTTTCGATGAATTACTACGAAAAATTGACGCGGAAAATCCTAATCTGCATTAAAGTGAAAAAGTAAAAGTGAAAAGTGAAAAGTTTAAGAAAGATTCCTAAACTTTTCACTTTTCACTTTTACTTTTTCACTATTTACTTGGTCATTTCAATCACGCGGACGCTGGCGTAATAATTCAAAAACTTCGACTTCTGCAAAATCTTTCCGTCAATTTTCGTGGCTTTATGAAAAGTGTTTTCGCTCATTCCCAAAACTTCGATTAAATTAACGAACGGCAGAGAAAAAGCGCGTGATTTATAATTCGTAAATCGCGCCGAAAATTCTTTTAATTCGGCATCGGTCAAAGGTCTTTCAAACGGCGAAACGTCGGGCTGTGTATATGGAATCAAATTGCGGACGAATTTGATAAGTTTCGAGTTGCGGACAGGTTCGAGAAAAATTGCGCGTCCGCCTTTTTTGAGAACGCGAAAAACTTCATCGGAAGCAAGTTTTAAATCTAAATGATGCAAAATCGCCATTCCGAAAACTACGTCAACTGATTCATCTTCGAGCGGTAATTCGTGTGCTGAACCAACACGAAAATCCGCCAAATCCGCCATTTCGTGCTGTTCCAGACGCTTTTCGGCAAGCTCGATCAATTCGGGAGAAATATCAACGCCGATAACTTTTGCGCCGTGTGCCGCAACCAAAACGCTGTTGTCGCCAAGTCCGCAACCGTAATCCAAAACCGTCTTGCCGCGCACGTCGCCGAGCAAATGATAAGCATATTCGAGCGAGTAGAATGTATCTGCGGGCGGATTTTGATAACGCTCAATAATGTCTTGTTTTATCCGCAAATCTTCGGATTCCTTGCGCCGTGCCTCGCTCGCGCTACGCTCAACTTCAACCAATTCCCATTTTTTTATTTCTTGAACATCTGCCACCATAATTTTTAATTTAACCACGAACTACGCGAAAAACCGCTAAAAATTTTCAGACTTTTCAGTCTCTCAATCTGAGATTTAATAATACAACCAATAATAAAAAATTTTCAGATATTCAAGCGCAATATTTCGCCAACCTTGCCGAAAAAGCCACCAATAATCGGGCGAAGGCGTAGGAATTTCGGGCGCGGCGATACCGATTTCGATTTTTTCGCCGAAAACTTTTTGAAATGTCGAGAGCGTCCGCCGCGTGTGATATGCAGATGTAACAGGCAAAATTGATTTCAGATTTCTTTCGCGGACAATTTTTTCAAGCAGAACCGCTTCGTCGTGTGTTCCTTCGACAATTTCGGGCAAAACTTCGATCGCATTTTCGGGAACGCCTTGATTTATCAATTCCCAACGCGCTTTTTCGTAAAAATACGGATTTCTCTTTTCGACTTCATCCCAACCGTCTTGTCCGCCGTCGTTCGTTAGGAAAATTTTCGGCGCAACGCCTTTTTTATAAAGTTCCGCCGCTCGATGCGTCCGTTCAACAAACGCCGAACCGCCGCTCAAAACCAAAATCGCGTCCGATTTTTCAAGCGATTTTTCGACAATCAAAGTTTTCGCCAAAAACGGCGCAATGAAAAACCAAATCAAGAGAAAACCGAGAAAACAAACCGCCGTTTTCACTTTTCGATTCATTTCCCTTTCTCCTCTTCTCCGCTTCTTCTCTTCTGCATCACCTCGCGCAGTTCATCAATCTTCGCTTCCCAACTTTCGTGTTTTATTTCGTCTGAAACTTGTTCTTTCGGCTTCGGATTTTTCAAAGCAAATTCGATTTTTTCGATAAAATCTTGATGATTTTCACCGACCAAACAATCTTTCAAAACGTGAACTTCGGGAATGTCTGTTGAAACCGTTTGCAACCCGGCGGCGAGATATTCGCGCACTTTCAAAGGATTTGCCGCAAGCGTTAATTCATTGATTTCAAACGGATTAAGTGCGACATCAAAACCTTTGCAATAATTTGGAAGTTCCGCATAAGGCTTGCGTCCGAGAAAATGAATATTTTTCACGCCGTCCAAAATCTTGATTTTTTTCTCTGCATCTACCGTGATTTTACCAATCAAAACAACCGAACCGTCTTTAAAATGTTCCGCCGTTTTTTTAATCAAATCGAAATCAACCCAATCTGCAAGAAGTCCGTGAAAACCGATGATTGGCTTCGGCAAATTGGCAATTTCGTCGGGAATTTTCGTTGCGGAATCCAACGCCGTCCGAAAGTGCCGCCAATCCGTGCCGTGTCTGATGACGAAAGTATTTTTGTTAAAATGCTGTTTCGATTCAAACAATTTTTCGGCGGAAACGATCACTAAATCCGATTTCCGAAACAAATCTTCCTCGATTTCGCGCAAACCCGTTGCCGCGCCCGTGAACGCCGTGTATTCGTCAACGCAATAATAAATCAATTCCGATTCGCCTAATTTTCCCGCCAAAAGTCCCGCCGCCGGATTAAAAACCATATTTATCGGATTCTTAAAATCGAGTTTCCGCATCGCTTTTTTAACTTGCGAAATCAAAAATTTCTGATTAAATTTCCGCACCGCTTCGTTGCCGTAAGCCGGAATTGCCAACGGATTTAAAACGTGAATATTCGGCTCGACTTCGCGCACAGGTTCGGTAAAACTCTTTAATTTCTTAACGATACGCGAAAAATCCTTGCTCGAAGCCGTCGGCATTCGATTCGCAATCGCGTTTGCGACGTGGTGGGATTGCGACATGCGGCTCAGC
>CALMEH010000595.1 GCA_937863115.1 uncultured Acidobacteriota bacterium | reverse complement strand
CCAGCTTTTCGGCGAGGAGCGACCTTTTTTTGTTTTTTGCTCCTTTCCAAAAATCTTCACCCGCCGTTTTGGTCTTTTCGAGTTTGTCCATTTTCACGCCGGTCAAGCATTTGATGCCGCGTTTTTTGAAACTGCGTTCAAGTTCTTTGGAAACATCTGCATCTTCCAAAGGCACTATGCGATCCATCAATTCGACAACCGTCGTATCGCAACCGAAACGCGAATAAACGCTCGCAAATTCAAAGCCGACCGCACCTGAACCGAGAACGATCATTGATTTCGGAACTGTGTTCAGTTCTAAAATTTGGTCTGAATTGACAACTTGTTTGCCGTCAACTTCAAAACCCGGAATCGGACGCACGACCGAACCCGTGGCGATGATGATATTTTTCGCGTCAATCGTTTCTTTTTTGCCGTCTTCATACGCCACTTCGACTTTGCCTTTGCCGGAAATTTTGCCGAAACCGTTGAAAACAGTAACTTTATTCTTTTTCATCAAATACGAAACGCCCGCCGAATTTTTCGACACAACGCCTGATTTGTATTCTTGAACTTTCCCGAAATCGTAGCTCAAACCTTCAACCTTTAAGCCGAAATTTTCAAAATGCTGTGCTTTTTCATACAAATGCGCCGCGTTTAAAAGTGCTTTCGTCGGAATACAGCCGCGAAGTCCGCACGTTCCGCCAAGCCGCGCATCTTTTTCCTTTTCGATAATTGCGACTTTTAAACCAACTTGCGATCCGCGCACCGCCGCAACATATCCGCCGGGACCTGAACCGATAATTACTACATCAAATTGTTCTGCCATTGATAATCCTCATTGTTAAAATAATTGCAAAAAAGACATTATAAAGGTTTGACGGCAAAAATAGAAAGCGACCTGAAATCAAACGGCTTAAAATAGATGAATTACCAGGTTGCTACTGATTTTCGTGCTAATTTTTATCTAAAAATTGCGCCGTGTTCTTCGATTAAGATGTCGAGCTTTTCAATTTTTATTTTGTCTTTTCCAAATTTGGTTTGAAAAGTTACGGCAGAGTTTCTAATTGCTTGTATATTTGGTGAAAAACTTTTGATATAGCGTTCTTTGACGGCGGGACTCATATTAATGTTGACACTGCGACCACCTCGACTGCGTCCAATTTTTTTCCAACCGGATTTCAAGTTTTCTTTTTGAGCATCAAAAATCAATCTTGCTCCATCAATGTCGCCTGCCTCAATTTTTTCCAGCATTAAGTTGGTTGTCATATCCAAGTCATCAAAAAACGCAAGAATTTCATGGTCGTTATCGTTGCAAGCGGTTAGAAGTAAAAACAAGCTGAAAATAAAGAATAAAAGAATCTTATTTATTTGCAATTTATTAGAACTTTGTCTTTTCATAGGTTTTAATTTTAACATTGATTGAAGGAAAATTATTAAACTTATTACAGGGAAAATACAAAATGATACATTCAGCAGAATTTTTGGCAATCGTGGGCGATGCGATGTCTCGTGTGCGCGAGATTTCGGTGGCAGAAACTTTGGAACGGCTGAAAGACGGCGCAATTTTGGTTGATGTGCGTGAAGACAACGAGTGGAACGACTCACACGCCAAAGGTGCGGAACATATCGGGCGCGGCGTGATCGAACGCGATATTGTTTGGAAATATCCGAACAAAAATCAGGAAATCATTTTATATTGCGGCGGTGGTTATCGTTCCGCGCTTGCAACGGATAATTTGCAAAAAATGGGCTACACGAATATTCTTTCAATGTCCGGCGGTTGGAGCGCGTGGAAAGAAGCGGACGCACCGATTGAAGAATAATTTATCGCAGAGACGCAGAGACGCAGAGTTTTTTACATTCTTTTCTCCCTCTGTGTCTTTGCGGTAAAATAAATTTATGGACGCAAGAGAAAGAACAAAAGAACTTCAAGCCGAATTTGCCAAACGCGGCGACGTTTTCGGTTGGTTTGACGCGCTTTACCGCGAGGCAAACGGTAATAATGAATCAATTCCTTGGGCTGATTTAGAACCGAATCGCTTTTTTGTCGAATTTGCCGAGAAAACAAATCTGCAAGGAAATAATCGAAAGGCTTTGGTTGTCGGTTGCGGACTTGGCGACGACGCGAAATATTTGCACGATTTAGGTTTTGACGTTACGGCATTCGACATTTCCGAAACCGCGATAAAATGGGCGAAAAAACTTAATCCGCAAATACATTTTGAAACAGCAGATTTATTTCAGCCATTTCGCGGTTGGTCGAAAGCGTTCGATTTCGTGCTTGAAATTTATACGATTCAACCTTTACCGCTCGAAATGCGCGGCGAAACGATTGATGCGATTTCAAATTTCGTCGCCGAAAACGGCAAAATCGTCATCGTTACACGCGGACGCGAAGACGACGAAATCCCGCTCGAACTGCCTTGGGCATTATCGCGCAAAGATTTATCGCGCTTTGAAGAAAACGGCTTAAAACAAACTCATTTTGAAGTTTATGAAACAAGAGAATCGCCACAATTCACAACAGAAATGCTCGGCGACGAAGAACCGCCAATAAAAAGATTTGTCGTTGAATATGAAAGAAAATAAAAGCCCGGGCTTTCGCGCGGGCTGGGATTACCGTTTAACGGATGTCCTACGATTAGCTTTTTACACTAACTTGTTATAAAAAGCGACGTATTTTCTTATTTCATAAACTGAAAAATATGTTATAGTGTTTCAAACAATTTATCAAATCAAATTTTTTATTTTTCTCAAGGAGATTCTCTATGTTTGATTCACGAATCGTATTAGGTTTAGATTTGGGCGTTACTTCGGTCGGTTGGGCATTGCTTAAAACAAATTTTGAAGACAACATAATTTCATCAACCGAAATTATCGCCACAGGTGTCAGAATTTTTCCGGCAACAACCGAAGGCACACAAAGCACTCCGAAAAATTTCAGCAGACGCACATCACGCGGAACGCGCCGACTTTTGAGGCGCAAACGGCAACGTAAAAATCATTTACGCGAAATTCTCGTTTCAAAAAACCTTTTGCCGAAAATTGAAAAAGGCGAATCAAGTGAAGTGTTTGATGCGCTAGGTAATCCGTATAATTTGCGTGTTCAAGGTTTAAGCGAGAGATTAGAACCAATTCAAATTGGCAGAGCGATTTATCATTTGGCGAAACGGCGCGGGTTTTTGAGCAATCGAAAATCCGGCAAATCGAAAGATGACGGCGTAGTTTTTGGCGGAATTGCCGAAGTTAAAGACGGCATCGAACAAAATAATTTCAAAACGCTCGGTCAATATCTCAACACTTTGGACAAAAAGCGTAAGCATTACACGGCGCGAAAAATGGTCGAAGATGAATTTGAAGAATTTTGGACGGCGCAAAGTGAATTTTATCCCGAAATTCTAAATGAACACCTCAAAACCGACATCAAACACATCGTTTTTTATCAACGTCCGATTCAATCTCAGCGCGGATTGATTGGACTTTGCTCGTTTGAAAAAGGCAAAAAACGATGCGATGCGGCGCGGCAGGAAGCACAGCGTTTGCGTTATTGGCAAGACATTAACAATTTGCAATTACAAGACCGCGAATCTTTGAATTGGCGAATTTTATCAATCGCAGAAAAAGCAAAACTTGCCGATGAATTCGAGAAAAAGAAGGAAATTACCTACAAAGGTTTGCGGAAATTATTAAGAATTGACGAAGATGTTCGCATCAATCTCGAAGCCAACGAAAAGAAACTTTACGGCAATAAAACGGCAGTCGCGCTTCGCAAAGCTATCGGCAAAAATTGGGATGAATTTGCGGAAGAAAAACAAAATCGTTTGATTGAAGAATTGTTTCGCATCGAAAGCGAGTTTGCGCTCGGAAATCGTTTGAAAGATTTTTGGAAATTTGATGACGCACAAATCGAAGAAATCTTAAAAGTCCATCTCGAAAGCGGTTACAGCCGTTGTTCGTTGAAAGCGGCGAAGAAAATTTTACCTTGGATGAAAAAA
>CALMEH010000594.1 GCA_937863115.1 uncultured Acidobacteriota bacterium | reverse complement strand
AATTCAAAACCAAGCACAGAAGATTTGAAAAAAACCGAAGGTTACGGTCTTGGTGAAAGATTTCGGTTGATTACCTCCGACCAAATTGGAGGCGGTAGAATTGATTTATTTAAAATGTTCCGTTTAGCAAACGCATTCGTTCTAGCGAGTTTTGTCGAAGGTCTGCCGATTTCGCTTCTTGAAGCAATGGCGCTCGGAATTCCTTCGATTTCAACGAATATTACGGCTATACCTGAAGCTGTCAAACATCTCGAAACAGGAATTTTAATCGAAGCCGGTGATGATGAAAAATTGGCGGAATCAATTTTGCTTTTGAAATCAGATAAAAAACTGTGTGAAAAATTGTCAAAAAATGGTCGCGCATGGGTATTAAAAAATTTCGACGAACGCGAAGTCGCTAAAATTGCAATTGCGGCTTACAAAGAATCTCTGACCGAAAAATAGATGGAAACCGGACAGAAGCAAACAAGTAAATCAATCATCAAAAACGTTTTTTACGGGTTTTTGACTTGGATTTTGCCTCTTGGTTTGAGTTTTGCCGCAACGCCCTTGATTGTCAGAACTTTGGGCGATGCCGATTATGGAATTTATGCTTTGGTTATCGGTTTTATCGGTTATTCATTTACGTTTAGCATCGGGCGAGCAATCACAAAATACATTGCGGAATTTCGTGCGAACGGCGAATCGGAAAAAATTCGTGAAGTTATTTCGGCGACATTTTTTATAAATATTGCCGTTGGAATTTTCGGGGTTTTGGTGATTGGTTTATCGGCAAATTGGCTTGTAAGGGATATTTTTAAAATAGAGGAAGCCGCACAAAACAAATCGGTTTTAGCGATGTATATTGCCGCTTTGATTATTTTCTGCACAATGTTAAATCAGGTTTTTAATGCTGTTTTGCAGGGAATTCATCGGTTCGATGTTTATTCTAAAATCTTTAATATCAGCAGTTTTGCGTTACTTTTAGGTAATATTCTCTTGGTTTTACTCGGTTACGGGTTGCTTTATTTGCTTGGTTGGAATTTACTCATAACGATTTTGACTTCCGGTTTTATTGCTGTCGTTGCAAAACGGCTTCTGCCGGAATTCGGCATTTCGTTTCGTTTGAAAAACGAAACTGTGAAATTAGTTTTGAAATATAGTTCGGGCATCATCGGTTATCAAATTTTGGCGAATTTTATTTTACTATTTGAGCGAGGATGGATTACGCGCCAACTAGGTTCGGAAAGTTTGACACATTATGTTGTGCCGAGTTTGATGTTGGTGGTTTTTCCTCTGGCAAGCGAACTTAAAGACGATAGGGAGAAATTGCTAAGGCTTTATTTGAAAGCCACAAAAATTGCGTGTTTTTTGGTGGTTTTTATGGCGGCAACGCTGATTGTTGACAGCCGCGCCTTTTTAACAATTTATATGGGCGCAGCATTTGCCGAAAAATCCTCGACGCTTTTGATGTTGCACGCTATATCTTTCGGTTCGGCGGCGATTTTGACAGTTTCGTGGCAAATGACAGAAGGTTTGGGATTTCCGAATTATAATTTTCGTGTTTTTTTGGTTTGTTTGGTTTTATGCGTTTCGCTTCTAGTTTCGCTGACCGGAATTTACGGAAATCTCGGCGCGGCGATTGCTCGACTGGTTGGGTTTTGCACGATATTTTTCTCGATATTTTATGTTGAAAAATGGTTTTTCGGCGCAGTTCAAACAAGATTTTGGGTTAAACTAATTGGTAGTTTGGGTGTTGCCGTCACATTTGCTGTTGCGGTGCAGTTTTTTGTGTTGAATAATTTAAATTTAAGTTGGTTTTCGTTCATTGTATCAGTCGTTTTTGGCGGAATGGTATATTTATTGTCCCTTTGGGTTTTGGGTTTTGTTACCGCAGATGAGAAAATTTTAATCAAGGGTATTTTGAACCGTTAGAAAAATGTCGAAAAAAATAGAACTCGTTCAAAGAGTCGAGATTATCAAAAAAATAAGTTCGGGGAAAAAGGTTCTGCATCTCGGTTGCACGAATTATCCATATACGCAAGATTCGATTGATAACGAAATGCTTCTGCATTTTGACCTTCAAAAAATTGCAAAAGAACTTTACGGTTTTGATTTTGACCAAGAAGGCATTGATATTTTAGAAAAATACGGCACGAAAAATCTGTTTCGCGCCGATTTGGAAAAGCTCGAAGAAGTTGCGCTCGATGAAACTTTTGATGTCATCATTGCGGGCGAAATGATTGAGCATCTTAATAATCCGGGTTTGTTTCTAAAAGGCATCCAAAGGTTTATGAATACGGAAACAAGCCTAGTAATTACAACAATTAACGCTTATTCGGCATTTCGTTTCTTGATTTACGGACTTCGGGGAAAAGGCGGCGAAAACGAGCCGGTGCATCCTGACCACGTTTATTATTTTTCTTATAAAACTTTGAAATTGATTGTCGAACGAGCAAATTTTGAGGTCAAAGATTTTTATTTTTACGACATCGGCACGGAACATCGCCCGTTTAATCGTTGGTTTTATAATTTGGTAAATGATGTGAGCGTAAAAATTTCACCACAGTTGAGCGACGGCGTGATTGCCGTCTGCGGTTTGCGAAAAAATGACTGATTTTCAAGAAAATAACGGAAATTCGCCGGTTTCGATGGCTGGCATCGGCACACACGAGAAGGTTTTGGAACTTATCAAAACTTATCTCCCGCAACCGAGCCGCGTCGTTGATTTGGCGGCTGGACAAGGTGCGTTTTCCGTTCAATTAAAAAATCTCGGACACGATATTTTAGCGGTTGATTTCAGCGATGAAAATTGGAAAGTGCCTGAAATTCCTCTGAAATTGGAGAATTTTGACAGCGAATTTGCCGAAAGAATTTTAACAGACGATAATAAATTTGATGCCATCTTCGCAATCGAAATTATCGAACATCTTGAAAATCCATTCCGTTTTGTCCGTGAATGCGCCAAACTTCTGAAACCCGGTGGTTTGTTTTTTGTAACGACTCCGAATGTCGAAGCGGTTCATTCGCGTCTGATTTTTCTATACAGCGGAAGATTGAGTTCTTTCGGAGAATATGAAACGGTGCGTCCGGCACATATAACGCCGATTTTCAATTGGAAAATGGAAATGATTTTAGATGAAGCGAACCTCGAACCAATTTTTGAAGGTTATAATCGTTATGTTTATCAAACAGGGACAAACATCAAGGGCAAAATCGCGGCAATTGTCGGAAGATTGTTAAGTCCGTTTCTCAAAGGTGAAAAAGGCGGCGAGGGCAGAATAATCGTAGCGAAATTAAAGAATTAAAATGGCGACAAATGTAAAAAATATTCTTGGCAAACAGAGGAGCGAAAGAGCAAATTTCATTGTTCCCGTTGCAATTATCTGGGGACTTGTCGTTTTGGCAGTAATTGGTTTTATTTGGGTTGACAACGATTTCGGACGGACAATGAGTAGTCTTTATTTGTTGCCATGGTGTATTTTAGCCGGAATTTGCGTGCTTGCTCCGAGTTTGTATTTTTATTACACAGGTAAATTCGATTTATTTAACCCTTTGGTTTTCGCGGCTTGGGGTTATGTTTTTCCGGCATTTATCGGCGGCGGCGTAATTATCGCTTTCGGTTGGGTAAATCCTTATTTTCTGTCATTTTTCGAAGATCAACATTATAATTTGCCCCTCACATTATTTTATATCGGTATCGGTTTTGTCGGTTTAACAGTTGGGTATTTTCTGCCGGTCGGAAAATATTTCGCCGGGAAACTCGAACCACGTTTGCCGAAATGGGATTGGAGTCCGGATAAAGTTTGGCTGCCCGGAGTTTTATTATTGCTTGTCGGCATCGGCTTTAATGTTTTGGGGTTTATCCAAGGGCTTTTGGGTTATCAACGAAATATTGAAATAAATGTTTTTGACGGACTTTTGTTTTTCCTTCTGACGGTTTTGACCGAAGGCACGGTTTTGCTTTGGTTAGCGATTTTTACGACCACGCGCCGCGACGGGATTTATTACATAATGCTGACGTTTTTGATACTTTTTCTGCCAATCAGAATGGCGGTTTTAGGAAGCCGCAGCAGTTTGATTGTCGGATTATTGCCGATTGCGATGGCGTTTCTTTATTCCGGCAGACGTTTGAAATTGAAAACAACTCTTATTTTCGGAATTATCGCTTTTTTAGCTGTTGCCATCGGCATCACATATGGAACGACCTTCAGAAACATCAAAGGATCTGAGGCGCGTATGAGTGCAGGCGATTATTTTGGTCAAGTCGGCGCAACCTTTGAATATCTCGGAAGAGAAGATCCCTTAAAACTTGCCGGAGATAGCGCACAAGCACTAGCCGACCGAATCGAAAATCTGAGTTCGGTAGCGGTTGTGGTTGCCAATTACGAAAAGCTCGCGCCTTACGAAGCAAGTTACGGTTTAGAAAATAATATCTTAAACGATTTATACACATCGTTTATTCCGCGGTTTTTATGGGCTGATAAACCGCCGACTTCCGACACGCGGGCTTATAGTGATTTATATTTCAATTACAATGAAAATTCTTTTGCAATTTCGCCATTCGCCGATTTGCTCAGAAATTTTGGTCCCATCGGCATTCCGTTGGGAATGATGATATTAGGTTTTTATTTAAGATTCATTTACTCGACATTAATAGATACCCCGAATCCGGCAATGTGGAAAAAAGTCGCGTATTTTCCGCTTTTAACGATAGTTTCGTATGAATCTTTCTACGCGACAATTTTTCCTTCTGTGATTAGAACAATGGTTGTTCTGGTATTCAGTTTATTATTGGTTAATTTTTTGATTAGAAAAAAATCGGGTTCAAAAATATCGAAATTTTAGGCTGAAAATAATTGTTGACAGCCAATCTTAATTCTTGGTAAGATTAGCAACATTGGGTAAATATTTTTGTTAAATGTTGAAATATCGTGATTTTTGTAATATTTCTCTCGCATTAAATTTTCTACTTTGAAGCGTTTGAAATATTAAACTTCCATTTGTTGTTGTGAGGTTTCAAATGTTAAGCGACCCTAATAAATTAAGATTTTTGTTTTTTGCGCCGGTATATTTGCGCGGCAAAAACAAAGAAATAAAAACTGGATTTCCTTTGTGCGGAAGTTCGGCTTTTTTTTGTGAAAAGGTTTGAGCGAACAAAAAAAATCAGAGTTACGACGGCAATCGTAACTCTGATTTTTTCGGCTCATCTTTAGAACGGGATGCCCTAAAAATGTAGCGACTAACTACTACGTATTCTACGCCATTCCGTTCTAAAAATTCAAGTAAATTCAGAAGAAATGAACTGAGGCATTTTGCTTCGTTCAGAGTTCAAACTTTAGTTTGTCCTCCGCCAGCGAAGCGCGGCGGAAACACGCTGAAGGCGTGAACTCTGAACGAAAACCAAAGCATCGCCTTATTTTTGCTCAGGTGCTTAGTCAATTTATTGGCTGTTCACGGCTTTTGCACGATTTACTTGACTGCTGAAAAGACACAAATAAAAGGAGAAAAAAAACTATGGAAAATCGAATAGATGCCGTTTTGACGGATGCAGACCGCGATAATGTTTTAACCATAATCAACGACATTCGGGCGCGGTTGCCGTTTTTGATTGATTTGACAATCGAAGACCGTCAATCGTTGCCGAAAATGGGCGATAAAAGCCGTGCTTTTGTGAGCCAAGCCCTTGCGCTTGCCGAACACGATCACGGCGGATGTTACGGAAATGCGCCGCGACGTAGATTTGACCACACAGCTTTTGCCGATTCTAACGGCACTCGCGCAATTAGTCGAACTCGTTGAAGACACATATCTTTTAGCCGGAAGCGATGCCTATTCCGCCGCGTTGATTGTCTATAGCTCGGCAAAACGCAACGGACAAGGCGAAGCCTTAGACAATTTGCTCGACGCACTCGGACAACGCTTCGCCCGCAAATCAAAAGGCAATCCGCCAACTCCATAACTTCGAGATAAAAGAGTCATCAATCACGCTTTGAACTCGATAGATGGAGCTTTTAGCTCGATAGATGACTCTTTTAGCTCGATAGATGACTCTTTTACCTCGAAAGACGGGGTTTTTTACTTGAAAGACCGAGCCTTTAGCTCGAACAATCGCCCTTTTAGCTTGAAACATCGGGCTTTGAACTCGATTGTTCAGGCTTTTAGCTCGAACGACGGAGCAAAATGCCCGAAACATCGAGCTTTGAGCTTCAAAGATGGGGTTCGGAGCGCGATTGTTGAGGTTTTTTGCAAAAACAACGACGTTTGAAGCGTAATTGATGTCGCTTCAAACGATAAAAATATCGCTGAAAACGCGATTAGTCTTACTTTGTCGGACAGTCAAAGTATAACAAGCGGCTTTTGAGCCGAAATATAGGGAGAACACAATGAAAAAAATTAAAACAATAGGCTTTTTAGTCATAGCAATCGCTTTATTATCTGTAATGGTATCAAAATTGAATGCTCAAACTTGTGGAACTAACGGTCAACTTAATGGCGTATTTTACATGGTTTGTTTTTCAAGATTGTCGGGGGAAACTACTGATACGCAGAGAATAAGACGAGCTTTGGATGCTGTTGAAGTAAATGGCGGGGGAAGATTAGTCTTCAGCCTTTCACAATATGGTAATGGAACATATTATGTTGATGACACAATTACTTTGGATAACGGGAACTCTAACTTAATTATTGAAGGCGTAACAAAAAGATCCGTTGTCGGAGTGTCTGCGTCAACTATACAATTGAAGGGTTCAGGAACTTTAGAAAATGAAAAACCGTTATTTAAAATCGAGCACAATGTTTTTGATGTTACAATTAGAGATATTGGATTAGCCGCCGAAACAAAGACATATACTACGGCGATTCTTGCTAAAAATACGTCTTCAAATCAATCTAGCACTGGGTTTAAATTCAGCAATATAGTTTTCAGTAGATTTGACAAAGGAATACACGTCAAATCTGCAAACGGCACAACGAGTTGGCAATTCGATAATGTTAGATTAGACCATTGCTCATTTGAATATACAAATACAGGCATACAATTAGATGCAGATAATACCGGATGGAACATGAGCAGCATTGCCTTTAATGAAGTTCCAGAAAACGGTTATGCGATGAAATTGATCAGAAGCGGATATGTTTCAATGGATTTGATCATTGGTAATGGCACATGTGATTATAATGTTGCACAAGGGATCGAACCCCCTAGTAAATCAGAAACATTTATTTATGTTAAGCACCATGGAAATCTAAGCATCAAAAGTTCAGCTTCAGAATGTTTTAAAAAAGGGCTTGATTTGGATGGTCAAACCAAAACCTATCCGGTTTATGTCGTAAATAATGTTTTTGATATTACAATCAAAAATACCTCTGTCGTTTCTATAGCTAATCAATACGGTAATTTTTGGAGAGTTTATAAACCACAAGTAAGCGGGGCATCAGATGTTACTTCAATAGGAGATAGATTTTGTTATCCGCTAACTGACGATAATCGTCCTAACAATTATTGTGCAAATAGCAAATTTGAACTCATTTATAGCCCGACCGGTCCTAATCCAACACTTCAAATTATGTCAAATCAAGCAGAAGTTGATGAGAATCTGTCAAAGGCTTTACTAAAAATACAAAATGCAAATCCAAATAAAACTCTACTTGAACTTGGTAATTTCAACGGTAACTTCGATGGCAACGGAAATTACATCCATAATGAATTTAATTATGCCCTTAAAAGAAATGGTATCGGATGGCTAAGTTTTGAAGCCAGTCAAGCTGACCCATATAGGGGATTTTCTTTTAATGGTCCGGTAAAATTACCTGAATATACGGTTTCAAATTTACCTGTTGGAATAGCTCCAAGCGGTTCAATGGTTTTTTGTAGTAACTGTCAAGAAAATACGAATCCTTGTCAAGGTGGAGGAAACGGTGCTTTGGCAATAGTTATTCAAGGTCAATGGCGTTGTAAGTAAGTCTGAAAAACTAGAAATCAATTAGGAGAAACTCTAGCAGAATTTGACAGGAATCTGCTAGAGTTTTTGTTTGACACACGGATTGAACAGATTAGCTTACAGATTTTGATAAACTTGAACAAAATATAGTAAATTTAATCATTGAACTCAGTTATACGAACAAATGAATAAATTATTAAACGTGATGAAATGGGGCTTAACGCTTGGGAAAGAGCCTCAGAATTTTTTGGGGGCAAAATGGATTGGAAAATTTCTTGCTAAAGTTCCCGAAAAAAATAGACGACTCTGGGCTTTGCGTTTTGTTTCGATGAGTCCGCATTATTTTATTACCGAGCTTCCCGAATATCGAAATATGAGTAATGCGGAAGTTCTCGAAGCGTCGTTTGAATCGGTCAGAGAATCGCGCATCAATATTGTTGAAAAACTTCTCAAAGCGCATCTGGAAAAAGATTTTACGGTTTTAGATTACGGTTGCGGACCTGGATTTATTGCTAAAGTTGCATCCGATTTTGTCAAAAAAATTTATGCGATTGATATTTCGTCCGGCGCGATTGCCTGTGCAAAAATTATCAATGCGGCAGAAAACATCGAATATTTGCAGGCAAATGATGAAGGTTTGAGCCAGATACCCGATGAATCGGTAGATGCTGTTTATAGTTATGCCGTCGTTCAGCATCTGACGGACAAAGTTTTGAATTTAGTATTGGCAAATTGCCGCCGGAAACTCAAAAAAGGCGGAAAATTATTGCTCCATATTCAACTGCCAAACGATATTTGGAAAAGCGAAGCCGATTGGGAAAAAGATAACTCGCTCAAAGGTAAGCTGAAATATAATTACGGACTTCATTGTTTCGGTCGGACTGAAGAAAGATATTGCGAAATCGTCGGGCAACACGGTTTCGGTGATTTTCAGTTGGAGAAATTTAAAGGTTTTGACGCGCAATATGATGAAGAACTCAAATTTCAGAGGCTTTTGATTGCTTATAAAAATGGTTGAAAAAAAAATTGTCTTTACAAATGGCTGTTTCGATATTCTGCATGCAGGACATATTGATTTGCTTGAACGAGCAAAAAGTTTCGGGACATATTTAATTGTCGGAATTAACAGCGATAACTCCGTGCTGGCAATTCGCGGTGAAAATCGCCCCTTTGTTAATGAAAATGATCGTGCCGCGGTGCTTTCTGGACTGAAATTTGTTGATGAAGTTCGTATTTTCGATGAACTTACACCCGAAAAATTGATTGAAGAAATTAAACCCGATATTTTAGTAAAAGGTGGTGATTGGGCGATTGATGAAATCATCGGGGCGGATTTTGTTCGCAAAAATGGGGGTGAGGTTTATTCTTTGCCGCTGAAAGTTGGTTATTCTTCGACTTCGATAGTCGAAAAAATCAGACAAGTGGAAAGTGGAAAGTGGAAAGTGCAAAGTGAAAACAATAATTTAATTGAAAACTCGCTAAACGAACATTTTTCTGTTTTTCAGAAAGTTTTTGCCGAAATGTCCGAAACCATCGAAGAATGTGCGGAATTGCTGGTTGAAACATTTCAAAAAGGAAATAAAGTTTTAATTTGCGGAAACGGCGGAAGCGCGGCGGACGCGCAACATCTGGCGGCGGAATTTGTCGGAAGATATGAAACCGAACGCCTTTCGCTTCCGGCAATCGCTCTGACGACGGACACCTCTGCGTTGACTGCGATTGCCAATGATTACGGTTTCGAGCGCGTTTTTGCACGGCAAATCGAAGGGCTTGCCAACAATGACGACTGTTTAATCGCCATCAGCACAAGCGGAAATTCGCCGAATGTCATTTCTGCTGTGATGTCTGCAAGAAAAAAAGGCTGTAAAATTATCGGAATGACCGGCGCAAAAGGCAAAAAACTCGCATCGCTTTGCGACAAGTGCATTTTAATTCCCGCCGAAAGAACTGCTAGAATACAGGAAGCGCATATCACGATTGCTCATATCTGGTGTGAAATTATTGACGAGAGGTTTTTAAAGTAAAAAGTAAAAAATAAAAAGTAAAAATTGTCGCTTTTCTCGCTCGAAAATTTTTACTTTTTACTTTTTACATTTTACTTCCGAATAGTGAGTGATTTAAGTAAATTAATCGAAAAATTTAAGGATGTAAAAGTTTTGGTCGTCGGGGACGTAATGCTGGACAGATATTTCTGGGGAAAAGTCAGCCGCATTTCGCCCGAAGCTCCCGTGCCGATTGTGAATGTCGAGAAAACGACTTCGGTTCTCGGCGGTGCGGCGAATGTTGCCGCAAATATCGCAGGTTTGGGCGCGAAACCTTTTCTTTTCAGCATTTGCGGAATTGATATAGAATCAGAAAAGTTTAGGGATTTACTTGAAAAAAAACAAATTTCATTTGAATTAATTCAATTTGAAAATCGCCGAACAACAACAAAAACTCGCATAATTGCACATCATCAGCACGTCGCGCGAATTGATGAAGAAACACGACAATTCATTTCAGAAAACGAAACAGACGCAGTTTTGCAAAAACTTTTACCATTGTTAGAAGACTTTCAGGTTATCGTGATTTCTGATTATGCCAAAGGCTTTTTAACCGAGAATTTGCTTTTGCGTCTGATAACAATGTGTGCAAGCTCAAATAAGATTATATTAGTGGATCCGAAAGGAAAGAATTTTTCAAAATACAAAGGCGCAAGCATTTTGACACCGAATCTTAAGGAAGCAGCCGAAGCCTCAGGTTTTGATGAAATTGAAAAAGATTTGATTTCCAAAGCAGGAAATAAAATTTTACATGAAACCGAACTTGAAGCAATTTTAATTACGCAAGGGGAAAAGGGAATGACGCTTTTGCAAAAAAACGGCGAAAAACATTATCTCGAAGCGATGACCAGAAATGTTTTCGACGTAACGGGCGCGGGCGATACTGTAATTGCTACTTTTACCGTCGCAGTCGCCGCAGGCGTGAGTTTTGTTGAGTCGGCAAAATTGGCAAATATCGCAGCCGGTTTGGTTGTCCGCGAGGTTGGAACAACTGCAATTGAAATTGAGAAACTCAAGGTAGAACTTGAAAGAATTTCTTTAACTTTATGAAAACAAACATACTTTATATCGAAAGAAAATTCTGGGAGTTCGTCAGTATCGAAAAAGTTTTTAGACAAATTGCAGAAAATCTTTCATATGAAAAATACCAATATTCCTTTAAACAGATGCCATTCGGAAACGGTTTTGCCGAAATTCTAAAAAACTTAATTTTTTTTCGTAAAAGTTCGGCTGACGTTTATCATATAACAGGACATATTCACTACATTTCGCTAGTTTTACCGCGAAAAAAAACTATTTTGACAATTCACGATTTAGGGTTTTTACATACTCGAAATGGTTTGAGAAGATATTTAATAAAAAAATTATTTTTAGATTTGCCCGTTAAGAAACTAAAATATATTACAGCAATTTCGGAGACTACGAAACAAGAAATAATTGAGCAAACAAAATGCGCCGAAGATAAAATTCGGTTAATAGAAAACCCTTTGCGTGATTTTAAAAACCAAAATAAAATTGGGTTTAATAAAGATTGTCCGACGATTTTACAAATCGGAACTTCTCCGAATAAAAATTTGGCATACCTTATAAAAGCAATAGAAGGAATAAGTTGCAACCTTAGAATTATCGGAAAACTTAATGAAAATTTGCTTTCAAAATTAAAAATCAGCAATATAAAATATTCAAATGTTTTCGACTTAGGAGATGATGAAATCGAAGAAGAATATCGCACGGCAGATATAGTCTCATTCTGTTCGACCTATGAAGGTTTCGGATTGCCGATTATCGAGGCTCAGGCTATGAAAACGCCTGTAATTACAAGTAACCTAAGCCCAATGCGCGAAGTTGCCGGCGGAGCGGCGGTTTTGGTAAATCCGAAACAACCGGAAAGTATTCGTGAGGGAAGTTTTAAATTTATAAAAAAAAGGGACTTTCGTGAGGAATTAATTATAAAAGGGATTGGAAAAAGAAAGTGGTATGGTTCGATAAAAATCGTAAATCAATACGAAAATCTTTATCGTGAATTAATCGAAAATAAAAATGGATAAGCCGAAAATATTAATTCTCAGTGATTATTATCTGCCCGGATATAAAAGCGGCGGCGGAATGCGAACGATTGTTAATATGGTCGAACGACTACATCACAAATTCGATTTTTACATCATTACACGCGACCACGACGGACCGCTCGATAAGAAAACATACAGCACAGTAAAAATTGATGAGTGGAATAATCTTAAAAATGCACAAGTCTTTTATTTGCCGAAAGATAAAATAAAACTCTCGAAAATACACGAACTTATTTCGCAAGTTGATCCAGGCGCAATCTATACTAACAGTTATTTCGCAACTTTAGCTATCTATATGTTGATTCTACGTAAGTTAGGGCGTATCAAACAGTGTAATGTGATTGTCGCTCCGTGTGGGGAACTTTCAGAAGGTGCTTTAGGTTTAAAATCAGGCAAAAAAAAGGTGTTTATGTGGTTTTCTGCGATTTCAAATTTGTATGAAAATATCATCTGGAAGGCTTCGAACGAGATTGAAAAAGTTGAAATACAAAGGATAAAAAGCAAAGGCGGAAAAATATTTATTGCCGCGGATTTGTCGCCAAAGGCGATTGTTCCTGAGTATCAGCCCGGAAGAAAACCAATAAAAAACGCCGGAGTCGCTAAAATGGTTTTTCTCTCGAGGTTTTCGGAAAAGAAAAACTTCAAATGGCTTCTCGAAAATCTCAAAAACATTAATAATCAACTGATAATTGATATTTACGGTCCATTAGAAGATGAAAAATATTGGCTTGAATGTGTCGAAATAATTAACAAACTACCTGAAAACATTCAAATTGAAGCAAAGGGAACAATTCCTCACGAGGAAGTTTCCGAAACGCTATTGAAATATCACTTTTTTATATTGCCGACCCTAGGAGAAAATTTTGGACACGTTTTTCTCGAAGCATTAGCAGTTGGGTGCCCTTTAATTATCAGCGACAAAACGCCATGGCAGGATTTGGAAAATAAAAAAATTGGCTGGGATTTGAGTTTAGAATTGCCCGAGTTGTGGATTGATAAAATAAATAAATGCATAGGTTTAGATAATGCTTCTTATCGTGAAATGTCAGATAAAGCAAGAAAATTTGTTTGTGAATGGCTTGAAGATCCGAAAACCGAAGATGATACATTAAGAGTTTTACAATATGCTTTAGGTAACACATTAAAATATAATATCTAAATGTTGTCAATATGAGATATAAGGTTCTCAAAATTACTTTAAATGTCGGGAAACAGACATTTAATCTAACACATCAACTAACTTAAATATGAAAGTTTTAATTATTGGAGCAGGTGGAATGCTCGGTCATAAATTGGCGCAGGTGTTTTCTGAGAAATTCGATACTTTTGCGACATTGAGAAAGTCCTTGAACGAACCTCAATTTGATGAGATTTGTAGAAAAGTCCAAATTTTCGACAAAATAGACATTGAAAACCTCGAATCGGTCAACCAAATAGTCGGAAATGTTAAACCGGATGTCATACTTAATGCCGTCGGAATTATCAAACAACTTCCTTCGGCGAAAAATGTTATTAAGACTTTGACAATCAATTCTATTTTTCCGCATCAATTATTTGAAATTTCCGAAGCAAACGGTGCGCGTTTGATTTGTATTTCAACCGATTGCGTTTTTAGCGGAAAAAAGGGAAATTATAGCGAGGCTGATATTCCTGATTCTGAAGATTTATACGGCAAAAGCAAAAATCTCGGCGAAGTTACGGACGGAAATTGTTTAACAATCAGAACTTCTATAATCGGTAGAGAACTCGGCACAAAACACAGTCTGCTCGAATGGTTTTTAAGCAATGACGGTGGCAAAGTAAAAGGTTTTAAAAATGCCGTATTTTCAGGCTTTCCGACAAATATTTTAGCTGAAATTTTGGCGGATATTATTGAAAATCAAAAGAAATTGCGCGGTTTATATCACGTTTCGAGCGAACCGATAAATAAATTTGATTTACTCGAATTAATCAAAAAATATTACGCTGGGAATATTAAAATCGAATTAGATGAAAATTTTGTAATTGATCGAAGTTTGAACTCGGATAAATTCAGAAACGAAACGAATTTTAAGCCGCAAAACTGGGAAAAAATGATTGAAAAAATGGCGAATGACGAAACGAATTACGCCAAATGGAAAAAATGAACGAACTTGAAGGAAAAAGAATTTTAGTTACGGGCGGCACAGGTTCGCTCGGACAGACGCTCGTGCGGAGATTGTTGTCGGGCGAAATGGGCAAAACTGCGAAAATAACGGTTTTTTCGAGAGATGAAGCTAAACAACATTATATGCGACTCGATTTTATGCACAAAACAGCCGCGACGGACGATGTAATTTATCAAAATTCAAAAGACTTATTAGATTTTCGTATCGGTGATGTCCGAAATTATTCTTCGCTTTTGGCGGCGATGCGCGAAGCTGATATTGTTTTTCACGCGGCGGCTTTGAAACAAGTTCCTTCGTGCGAATATTTTCCGTTTGAAGCGGTTATGACAAATATTATCGGCGCGGAAAATGTCGCCAGAGCCGTGCGCGAGAATAATCTGCCTGTAAAAAAGGTTATTGGAATTTCGACCGATAAAGCCTGCAAGCCGATAAATGTGATGGGAATGACGAAGGCTTTACAAGAGCGCGTATTGATCGAAGCCAACCGCGATTGCCTCGAAACCGATTTTAATTGCGTCAGATATGGCAATGTGATTGCTTCGCGCGGTTCGATTGTGCCGCTTTTTGTGGAATTGATTCAAAAAAATCAACCGATAACCATTACTAGCCGAAATGACGAGATTTTTATTGAGTCTTGATCGTGCGGTTGATACGGTTTTTGCGGCGATTACTGATGGCAAACGCGGCGAAACTTTTGTTCCGAAAGTTCCGGCGGCGAAAATTACGGACGTGGCGCGGGCTTTGATGGGCGAAAAAGATTTGCCGATGGTTTTTACGGGAATCAGACCGGGCGAAAAAGTTCACGAAATAATGGTTTCCGAAGAAGAATGTTTTAGAACCGTCGAACGCGGCGATTATTATGTGATTTTGCCTGTTTTACCCGAATTGCGCGAAGAAACAGAAATTACACCTGCATTGACAGGCGAATATTCGTCGAAAGACGACAATATTTCGATTGAAGAATTGAAAACTTTACTCGGCGGTGCAAGTAAAGAAATCGCACGGTTTTTGACTACGGGAAATTAAAAAAAAATATGAAAGTAATGACCATTTTCGGGACGCGACCGGAAATTATACGGCTTAGTTTGGTAATGAAAATCCTCGATCAGCATTGTGAACATATTACTGTTCACACAGGTCAGAATTGGGATAAAAATCTTTCCGAAATTTTTTTGAAAGAACTTCAAGTTCGAGAGCCGGATATTCATTTCGGAATCGAATCAAGCAGTTTCGGCGAGCAAATCGGACGCATTTTGGCGAAAACCGATGAAGTTTTGCAAATTCATAAACCCGACAAAATTTTAATTCTCGGCGATACGAATAGTGCGCTTTCGGCGATTATTGCGGCGCGGCGCGGCATTCCGGTTTTCCATATGGAAGCGGGAAACCGATGTTTTGATGATCGTGTGCCGGAAGAAGTCAACCGTCGCATAATTGACCATTCGAGCGCCGTTTTACTGCCTTACACCGAACGCTCAAAGGAAAATTTAGTTGATGAAGGCATTGAGCGCGAAAGAATTTATGTTACCGGAAATCCGATAAAAGAGGTTTTGGATGCCTTTTCAAACCAGATTGACGCAAGCAATGCGTTGAAAGGTTTTGATGTTCAGCCGTTTGAATATTTTTTGGTAACTCTGCATCGTGCGGAAAATGTGGATTTGCCGGAAAGATTGCAAATGATTTTTGACGGATTTAAGCAGACGGTTGAAAAATTCGGCAAAAAAATGCTGATTAGCGTGCATCCGCGAACGGCTCAAAAACTCGAAAAATTTCAAATTAAAATTGACACGAACAAAATCGAATTGCTCAAACCGCTCGGATTTTTCGATTTCGTGAAACTAGAAAAAAATGCGTTAGCGGTTTTGACGGACAGCGGAACGGTGCAGGAAGAATGCGCGATTTTCGGCATCCCGAATATCACTCTGCGCGATGTAACGGAAAGACCCGAAACGCTCGAATGCGGCAGTAATATCTTAAGCGGTGCGGAAACCGATTCGATTTTGCGGGCAGTCGAATTGGCGATTTCGCAACCGGCTAATTGGCAAGCACCGAAAGAATATCTTGTCGAAAATGTCGCGCAGACCGTTTCAAAAATCGTTCTCGGTTACACGAGCCGCCGCAAGCACGAACTCTGCTTTTCGTATGTTTCGTGGCTTTCGTGAGCAAAAACGGGTTTCAATTAGATTCTACAAATTTGATTGGAAGTTTATTTGTTGTATTTTGGAAAATTCTCAAAACAATTTAAAACAGACGCTTTGGGTTGTCAGCGAATTGTATTACCCCGAAATGACTTCGACGGGTTATTATCTGACTTCGATTGCTGAGGGGGTAACCGATGAAT
>CALMEH010000593.1 GCA_937863115.1 uncultured Acidobacteriota bacterium | reverse complement strand
GTCGTCGTAAAACCTTCGTTCCAACCTGCAAACGGATATTGATTTGACGATTCGACAATCGAAGGACGCACGAGCGTTTTCACAATATCGTCTTGTTTCGCAATGATTTGCTCGGCAAGCGACTTGGAATAAGTATAAATATTCGTCCAACCCCAATATTCGGCGCGTTCCGCACCAAGTTCGGTCGTGCGCTCACGAATCCACATCTTGCGTTCACGGAAAATCGCCGATTTCAATTCTGATTCATCATCGGGATCTCGTCCTTCTTCCTCAAAACGACATCGCGCTTGCTCTCGAAACTTTGCAATCTGCACCGCGTCTTCGGCTTCTTGACGCGCTTGTTCCGAAAGACGCGCACAATCGGCAATCTCTTTTTCGACATCAAAAGTCGTTCCGACAAGTTCGTTTTTACGCGGAAAATACCCAACAACTTTTTCGTTTTCCCAAACCGCGCCCGAACGCTTTCCGGCGACAAAACAGGTCGAAACGTGAACCAAAGTCGGACGCTTCATCATCCGCGCCAGCTTCAAAATATTATTCGAGCCGACAACATTCGTCCGCAAAGCAGATTCCAACGGCGGATTAAACGTAACATTCCCCGCGCCGTTAATAATCACATCGCAATCTTTCAAAATCTCCTGCGCTTCCGTTTCCGACATTCCGAGATATTCATTCCCGACATCGCCGTTCACCGGAACGACCTTTTCGCGAATAAAATCTTCAAATCCGTCGCCATATTTCTCGCGCAGCGGATCAAACGTCGGCGAAGTTACGATACTCGTCCAAAAACGAATCTCCGATTCCCGCGAATCACGAGCGCGAACCGTCGCATAAACCTTCCCGACATTCGGAAAATTATTAAGCAACATCGAAAGCGTAACCTTACCGACAAAACCCGTGCCGCCGATAAAGAAAATCTTCTTCCCTTCAAAAATTTCGGTTGGTGATAATTTCATTACAAAAATTTCGCTCAAATTTCAGTTTGATTTTTTTAACTGACTACTGAAAAACTCAACTAATTCCGGGTCTTCATAAACAATATGGTCAACAATATGAAAAACCTCGTCAATATTAAGATTTTTTAATGCATCATCTCTGTTAAGAGTTGTGCCGATTATTTCAACATCGTGCCATGGTGATTCTTCTGCGTCTATAACTCTTGTGCTGAAGGTTTCTTCATCATCAATCCAAGTATGCAAAGCAAATGCAATACGCATTTCCGGTGTGCCTTCCTCGCCCCATTCGCCCAAACTTACCGTAAGTTTTACAACTTCATCACCACTTTTGAATAATGCGTAATAAACCGCGTAAGCATCACCATCTTTATAAACGTAACGCGTTAAGCGAGTCGTTTCTTGCCCGCAACATTCACATTCATATCGATTCGGCTCTTCAAATTCAAACTCAAACATTTTAATCGCTCACATTACAAAGCCCGATAATCGGCTGATGCAACATCGTGATTTCGGCATTTCTATTTGTATAACTTTTTGCCATCGCAATCGCTTCCGTTAAATTGTCAGCGCGTTCCCAGCCGAGCATTGCGGGGACGTGGGCGTTTTCTGCGCCGGCGACGATTACTTTGCCGACGTGTTGGCGACCGTTTTCGCCCCAATACCACATAAAAAATGCGTGTGCGCCGTGATATGCGTTGCCGCGCCGATACATTTCGATATAGGCGGGATTTTCGGCGAATTCGCGTTCGTATTTTTCGCGCAGATAAAACGCATCGCGCGATTCGGGCAATAATCTATGGAAAAATTCGATGTAACTCGGATGAAATTTCGGATCGAATTCGTCGAAACACGGATGCGTAATGATCATCACGCCGCCTTTTCGCAGAAGCGGTTTGTTGCGATACATATTGAAATGATAGCCGAGCGCCATCACCTGCACGAGAATCGGATTGAGCGCGGAATAGACGTTATACGGCGAAATGTCGGGAATTCCCGAAATCAAAATGTCGCACTGACCTTTGACCGGAATTTCGTATTGTCTGTAATTTAATTCGAGAATTTTCTCGTGGACTTTTTCCGTTTCGCCCGCAAAACAACCGATCAATTCGTATTGTGCCGGAATCGCGTGCAGCATTTTTCGACGCGCCATTCGCGGCATTTTTGAGAATGTGCGCTTCATCACTTCCCATTTCATTCGGTCTGCAAACGAAAATTCGTCTTCGTTGCGCGTCAAAATGTCGTAGCCTTCGGGAAACATTTTGTTGTTGATCGCCGTTTCGACGTGAAAAACGTTGCAGTGTTCGTCAACGAGTTTTCCGAGTTTGATAACCTTGTGATTGAGCGAGGATTTCGGCGGATCCATATACGAATCTGAATCGCGGATCGTCTGCGGATCGTGATGCTGGCGCAAACTTTCGTAATCGCAAAGCCCGACCGCAACCGATTTATGTCCGCCGTCCATCGGCACGAGATTTAAATTCAAATAAATCAAAATATCGCTTTCGATGGCGCGTTTGTTGACTCGCAGCGGTTCGTCGTGGCGAGTTTCGCCGATTTTAATTAAATTTTCGTCGTCTTCCGCGTCGTGATTGTAATAACGATCAGGATAAAATTCATTAAAAATCTCCGAGCCGACCATTCGCTCCATTTCCCACGCCGTCATTTTGCGATGCAAACTGTTGGCGATAATTAAATGAATGTCATCAACGCCGTTCGCCGCGCACATATCCAACACGACTTCGAGCATCGTCTGGCGCAAATCCGGCGTTTGCATCGGCGGCAACGGCAACGAAATATCGTCCATCGCAATCGTTACACGCATTCCCGGTTCGAGCTGTGCATAAAGCGGTTTCGCATCAATCGGATGATTCACCGCATAACGAATCGCCGCTTCCCGATTAGGCAAACCCTTAATCGGCGGATTCGGATAAATCACCCGCGTCCCGACCGGCAAATCGTTAATAATAAAATCCTCGCCCGCCGGCATAATGCGCGGCGCGCTGTCTTTGTCAATGTAAATAATTGATTCGTGTGTTTTTCTGCGTAATTGCAAAGCCATATTTTTTATAATTGCTACCTAATTCCGATGATTAAAGGCAAAGATTCGGAATCAATATATTCGTTTCCATCAAAGTATTCATAATGTGAGTGTCTGCCTTCTATTGGATTTTCTTCAAATTCCAAAAAAGAAGTAAATCTTTCTAGATTCTCTTTCGAACCTTCGATTTTGATAACTTTATCTCCTGATACCGAAACTTTAACGGCTTTTCCGTTCTGAACTATTTCTAAGCCTTCCGCAATAAAGTCAAATGAATCAGAAGCAATCGTATTATCAGTTTCTATTTGAATTTTTTCTACAGATGTTTTCAAAAAGTCCAAAACTTTTTGTTGAAGTTCTTCGATTTCTTTTGACGAACCAAAAATAACGATTTCCTCATCCACTGAATAACCAATTCTTAACATACTTATTCACCGTAAGCACTCAAAAACAATTTGCCTTCGTAATCAATCAAACCCAATTTCACGCGGTCGAGAAAACCTTGTCTGCCTAAAATGTTTAGATAAAAACTATCTTCCGCCGCAAAATAAACGGTTGATTCGGTTTCTATGCCGAGAACGGAAAGATTTACGCGATGTCCGAAAGTATCGAAGGGCGCGGTTGCCGTTGACATTCGTAAAGGCGTTCCGCCTTCAATATCTAAACCGAGTCGTTCGCCTTGAATTCTTTGAAAAACGCAAAACGAAGAACCGGTGTCAATTTTCGCTTCAAACTTAACAATTGATTCTCCATCAGAAATAGCAACCGGCACGACAATTCCGCTTTCAAGCGTATTGTAAAGATAAGAAATCGAAAATAAAATCTCTTCTTCCATTACAGCCACGCTCCGACAAAATTTTTCGGCTCCTCAATGATTCTCACCATAAAAGGCGCGTCTATTCCCGATTCTTTCGCTTTTCGATGAACGTCCATTCCGTCCGTTCCGTAGGAAATCAGTCGGTCGCCTTCCAGGCAAACCCATTGATTCAAATATTCTTCACGGTGTTCGTCAATCCATTGTTTAGCCTTTTTATAGAGTTCAATTTCCGCTTTCAACTTTTCGTTTCTTTCGCGCTTTTCATTTTCCAGAGTTTTGCGAATTTTCTCTTGCTCATTATTTGGCAAACTATGAATTACATCAATAATTTCACTTGTTGTAAGTTCCATATAAACCTCCGAAATAAATTAACTTAAAATCCTCGCCCGCCGGCATAATGCGCGGTGCGCTGTCTTTATCAATGTAAATAATTGATTCGTGTGTTTCTCGTCTTAGCTGTAATGCCATAAAAAGTTTTTTAATTTTCTCGCAACAATTTTGCAATTTGCTCCGGTTCGGGCAGTTCGCCTTTTAATTCTTCGGGCAATTCGGAACTGATTTTATACTGCGAAATGCCAATCGGTTTGTTCGATTCGCGCAGAGCGTATTCGACTATCGTTTTCGTTTTGCTCTGACATAATATCAAACCGATTGAAGGATTTTCTTCGGGCATTTTGACCAAATCGTCCAAAGCCGCTAAATAAAACTGCATTTTCCCGACATATTCGGGTTGGAATTCGCCGATTTTGAGTTCAATCGCCACCAAACAACGCAGACGGCGATGATACAAAAGCAAATCTATAAAAAATTCTCTGCCGTCAATTTCCAAACGATGTTGACTGCCGACAAACGCGAAAATTCCGCCCATTTCCCGCAAAAAATCTTCAATCTTGGAAATCAAAGAGCGTTCAAGCTCACGTTCCTTATAATTTTCGCCGAGTTCGAGAAAATCAAATGTGTATTCGTCTTTCACCGCAAGTTTCGCCTGATTGCGAATATCTTCGGAAACCGTTTGGTCAAAATTCGTCTGATTCAGCAACGTCTTTTCGTAAGTTTTATTCTGAATCTGATGAAGCAAAATCGCTTTCGTCCAACCGAATTTCTTCGTCCAACGAATATAAAACTCCCGTTCCAAATCATCTTTGCAACGCTCGAAAATATAAAGATTATGCGTCCAGCCAATTTCTGCCACCAATGGTGTCAGAATTTCATTTTGGTAGTATGAGAGATAAAAATCGCGCATTCGCCAAATGTTTCGCGCCGAAAAACCGCTGATTCCGGGAAACTGGCTTCTCAAATCTTTCGCCAAATTTTCAACCACGGATTTTCCCCAAGTTTCGCCTTTCTGCTTTTCGACAATCATTTTCCCGATGTCCCAATAAAGCGCGATAAGCTGTTTATTGACCGCCTTCAACGCTTGATATTGAGCATCAAGAATCCGCCGTTTGATGTCGCTCAAAAGAATTTTATATTCAGTTGTAATAATCTCGGACATCCGTTTCTCTAAATAATTGATTCGTGTGTTTTTCTGCGTAATTGCAATGCCATAAGTATTTATTACTGTTCGTCCCAGAGTTTGAAGAAGCCTCGAAAGAAGACTTACTCAAACTTGCTGTTGTTTAATATTTTTCCGGGTCTGAAATTTTATTATATGAAACGCTCGGCGTTGCATATTTCTCCTGATCCGCGCTCGTCATAACTGTTATGTCCATGAATTTTGGAAAAACCCCTTCGTTCGTCCAATAAACAAAAATCGTTGCGACCTTTCCATCTTTCTCAAGTTTCTGAATGCCTCTCAAGAAAGATGAACGGTCAATCCCATCATTTCCAAAATTTTTTTGTTCAATTTCATGATCCACTTGAAAATTCAAGTCGGAATCAAGACTTTTCAATTTTCTGACTGCAACATTCATTCTTCTGACAAATTCCTCTTTTTTGACGTTTAAGTGAATTGAATCACAAGATTCGTCATAAATTTGCTCAAAATTTCCTTCGTTTCCATTTACCAGCCGCCCCAATCTTCTTCTTCGACAATCTGCTCCAAATACGGAATTTCGATGCCTGATTCTTTTGCCTGCCGATGCACTTCCGGCGCGTCTGTGCCGTGCGCGATAAGTTTGTCGCCGTCCAGACAAACCCATTGATTCAGATATTTCTCACGATTTTTCAAAACCCATTCCTGCGCTTTTCGGAAAAGCTCGAATTGCTCTTTCGCATTTTCCCGCGACAATGGTTTTCGCATCAATTCGCGCTTTTCTTCATCAAGCCATTCATAAATCTTGGCTTTTTCCCGAATCGGTAAAGTTTTAATCGTTTCAATTACTTCATTTGCTGAGTTTTGCATAAATACCTCCAAATTATTTCAAATCCAAAACCGCCCAATCGTGCTGAATCGCGGTTTGTTTTAAACGAAAATCGGGATTGACGGCAACCGGATGACCGACGATTGAGAGCATCGGTAAATCGGAAATCGAATCCGAATAAGCATAAGATTCGCTTAAGTTTATGTTTTCGCGCTCGGCATATTCGCGCATCCATTTCGCCTTTGTCGCCGAAGCCATCACAGGCGGCAAAATTCTGCCTGTCGCGTAGCCGTTGACGAACTCCAAACGATTGGAAACGTATTCGTCAATTTCCAAATAATCGCAAATTCGGTCAATCGTAAAATCGAGTGCGCCCGTGATAACGATTTGTTTTTGCCCGATTTTCTTCGATTGTGCAATCAATTCGCGTGTGCCGTCAAAAATTGCGGGCTTCAACACTTCCTCAAAAAGCTCTTCGCTGAAATATCGCAGACGATCTTCCGATTCACCTTTGTAGCTTTGAAAGAAAAACTCGTTGAAAACATTGCGTGAATACAAATCCGTAACGCCGAAAAGCGGCAGTTTTGCCAATGTTCCGACGCTTTTTTTGATAGTTGTAAAAAGTCCTTGTTGGCGGCGCGAATAAAACGCCAATGTATGCACCAAATTCGTGCTTACAAGTGTGCCTTCCAAATCGTAAAATGCCGCCGCTTGTCCGTTTTTGCTCATTAAATTTCGCTTATTCGCAGTTTTGTTTTAAAATGAATAATCGTTCATTTACGAAATACTAGAATATAACTTATTTTACTGCTTTTTGGTAATCCGTGCCGATGAGAAGAACACACTTTTACAGTTTTATTACAATCGTTTTCATTTCCTTTTTCTGCGTTTCGTGCGCCAAAAATGCGGCAACCGAAGAAGTCTCCGCGCCGCTTTCCGAAGCTGAAATCCGCGAAAATGTTATAAAAGCTGACGAATCTGCAAGTTCGCGCAATGACGTTGCAAAAATTCGTGAAGCTGTCAAATTGCTTGCGAAAAGCCGTAATTTAGATAATCCGAATTTTGAGGTCGAATGGAAATTTGCTAAATTCAATTACTTTCTTTCCAAAGTTTCAAACGATAAAAACGAAATCGAAAAAGCCTTGAAAACCGGAGAAAATGCGGGAAACACCGCTTCGCGCATTGAAGCCCAAAAGCCCGAAGGCTATTTTTGGTATGCGGCAAATCTCGGCGAACAGGCGAAACGTGCGCCTGTTACGGTCGGCATCGGTGCGATTGATAAAATCCGTGAAGCGATGACGAAAGTTATTGAAATTCAACCGGATTTCCAAGCCGGAAGCGCATTCGACGCGCTCGGACAACTCGAACTCGAAACCCGTATGACAAGCGGCACGGCGGAAAAAGCCATCGAATATCTCGAAAAAGGTTTGCAATATGGTAAGGAAAATTCTTATCTGCGGCTTCATTTAGCGCAAGCCTACCTTGTCTTAAAACGCAACGACGAAGCGAAAAAACATCTCGAACATATCTTAAAAATCAAGCCGATTGCCGATTTTTTGCCTGAACACGAAGAATCCGTAAAAGAAGCTAAAAGATTATTGGAAACTAGATTTTAAGTTTTTTCTTTACTTTTAGGCTTATTCGATGTATAAGTAAATAGAATTGCTTCCATAAGCAATTCTATTTATAAATAGCATCGAAATAGGCAAAAAATTCATCTGACGTTGCGTCACAGAAATGCGAAATAAATTTTCGTGTTTGAAAAATGTGGAGGTTTTTGTGCTATAATGGTTTCAGCCTTCCTTCCGACGAAAGACGGGAAGCCTGCCAAACCATCAAATAATAAGGAAAATTATGACGAGATTTACAATAAATAGAGCCTTTCGGCTGTCAGCCGTTTTTGCAGTTTGGATTTGTTCGACGTTCGCCGTTTTCGGACAAAATACCAATAAACCTTTATTACAAGACATAAAAGTTCAACAAACCACCGTTTCTGCCACACCTGTTCCGAGTCAAACGCCGGGCGTGCAAAAAATCGGCAGTTCAACCGCCGTTTCAAGCATAAATTCGAGCATTCCGGTTTTAAGAGAAGTTTCGATTCCGGGTTATTCGGGCATTTTGGTCGAATCAATGGACGGCAAAGTCGTGATGGAAAATCTTTCGGGATTAAATTACAATCCTGCTTCAAACGTCAAAATTGCCACTTCTTATGCCGTTTTGAAAACCTTCGGTCCCGAGTTTCGTTTCCCGACCAGCGTTTGGACGGACGGCACAATTGATCAAACAACCGGCACACTTTACGGAAATCTTTACATTTCGGGCAAAGATCCATCATTTAATCTCGAACACGGAGTCGCGATTTCCAACGAATTGAACCGCCTCGGCATCCGCACAGTTTCAGGTGATTTGGTCGTAACCGATCAATTCATAATGAATTACAGCACGGTTCCGCAACGCGCCGCCACCACTTTGCAAGCGTCTGTGGACGGCACGAAGCGCAACGCGACAATCAATAAATCGTGGCAAAATTATCTCATAAATTCGGGCAAATACGGACAAGTTCAAGGCGTTCCGCACGTTGCATTAACAGGTGGCGTTTATGTTCAGCAAATTCCGAGTAACGCAAAAATCCTTTTCACACACGAATCTGCGCCAATTAAAGAAATTGTTAAAGCAACGATGTGTTATTCAAACAATTATCTTTCCGAACGTCTTGGGGATATGCTTGGCGGCTCGTCCGCCGTTTCGCGCATCGTTCAACAAAACACGGGCGTTCCGCCGCAGGAATTTTATCTTGCAACATCGAGCGGACTCGGAATGAACCGCGTTTCGCCCCGCGCAATGATGAAACTTCTGAGAGTTTTCCGTAAAGATTTGGAAAAATATAAAATGTCGTTCAACGATATTATGCCTGTCGCCGGAATGGACAAAGGCACACTTGCCGGAAGATTTGACGAAGGTTGGGAGCGCGGAAGCGTTGTCGGCAAAACCGGAACTTTAGGCAACACCGACGGCGGCGCAAGTGCACTCAGCGGCGAAATGAACACGCGCAACGGTAACTTTTTGTTCGTAATTTTCAATATGAAAGGCAGCGTTCCGCGTTTTCGTGCTTTCCAAAATTCGCTTGTTTCTCTAATTCAATCGCAATTCGGCGGCGCAATGGCAATGAATTACGCGCCCGTTTCGCTTGATGTCAGAATGGCGCAAACACGCATCGTCTATCCGAATCAAAACACGCGACAAAGAGTTACGGATTAAGAATTATTTTCTACAACGAGAAACGCGAAAAGCCGCGAAATTTTTTAATTAATTTCGCGGCTTTTCGCGTTTTTCGCGGTAATATTTCTGCTTTTCGTCTTTGTCTTTTCGGCAAAAAGTAGCATAATTCAGTTTTTGCAAAAGTAAAATGAGCGAATTCAAAGATCAAACAGCAGAAACTCCCGAACAATTAACCGAACCGGATTCGAGCGATATAGTCGAAGCCGAAAACACGAACACAAAACAGACGAGCGTTGCCAAATCAGCCGGAATCGTTTCGATTGCCGTGATGTTTTCGCGTGTTTTAGGCTTGGTGCGCGAAATGGTTTTTGCAGCGGTTTTCGGTGCGGGCTTTCTGGCAGACGCATTTCAAGCGGCGTTTAAAATCTCGAATACTCTGCGTGATTTATTTGCCGAAGGCGCACTTTCCGCCGCGTTCGTCAAAGTTTTTACCGATTATCAAGTTAAAAAAACCGAAGCGGAAGCGTGGCGGCTCGCAAGTATGGTTTTGAATGCCTTGGCGGTTGTTTTATGTGTGGTTGTGGTCATCGGAATTTTTATTTCACCGTATTTAATAACATTTCTCGCTAAAGATTTTTCGCCCGAAAAAGCCGCACTTGCCACAACTTTGACGCAAATAATGTTTCCGTTTATACTGCTTGTCGCGCTGGCGGCGGTGGCGATGGGAGTTTTGAACACGAAAGGACGTTTCGCCATTCCAGCTTCAGCTTCGACCGCGTTTAATGTGTTTTCGATTATTTTCGGACTCGGTTTAGCGTATTGGTTGAGCAGCGGGCAAATGGCTGGAAAGCCTGAAGATGTCCACGCCATTCCGCCAATTTACGCACAATGGGCGATTATCGGAATGGCAATCGGCGTTTTGATTGGCGGCGCGGCGCAGTTTTTAATTCAAGTTCCGTCGCTTTTGAAAGTCGGATTTCGATTTTCACCTGTTTTGAGCTTTACCGATCCGGGCGTTTTGCAAGTCGCCAAACTTATGGCTCCGGCGATTTTGGGTGTTTCGGCAGTGCAACTCAAAGTTTTTATTGATGTTTTTCTGCTTTCGTCAATCGAAGGCGGAAATTCTTGGTTGCCTTACGCATTTCGTTTGATGCAATTTCCGATTGGCGTTTTCGGCGTAGCCATCGGCACGGCTTCGATTCCGATGCTTTCGCGTCTTGCCGCCGAAAACAAATTCGGCGAATTTCGTTCAACGCTTTCGTCTTCGATTCGGCTTGTTTTTCTTCTGACTTTGCCTTCGGCTTGCGGTTTGATTGTGCTTGCAACTCCGATTATTCGGCTAATTTACGAACGGTATAATTTTACTGCAATTTCAACCGATATGACCGCGTTTGCCTTAATCGGTTATTCAATCGGCTTAACGGGCTATGCCGCAATCAAGGTGCTTTCGCCGTCGTTTTATGCGCTCGACGACGTGAAAACTCCGATGTTTGTGAGTCTTACTTCGGTTTTGATTTATCCGTTTGCGGGTTATTTTCTGATGCAGTTTTTCTCGCAATTTTACGTTACGCCCGAAACGCCGAAAGGTTTGGCGCACGTCGGTTTAACCGTTGCCACATCGCTCATTGCGCTGACGAGTTTTTCGCTTTTGACATTTATGATGCGCCGCCGCATCAAACACATCGAAGGCAGAGAAATCTTAAAATCGTTTATCAAAATCGCCGTCGCTTCGGCAATTATGTCGGCGGTTTGCTATTTTTCATATTATTTTTTACATCAACAATTCGGCGGCAAAAACCTTTTCGCCAAATTAATCGAAGCCTTTGTGCCAATCACAATCGGTGGAGTTGTCTTTTTAATTTCGGCTAAACTCTTAAGAATCAGCGAAATTGACAAACTTTATAATGCTTTTGCGCGAAAATTAGGCAGAAAATAATAAAAACTTAAAAATTTTTGTTGACGGTTTCAAACTTTAGTATAAAATACATTCGGAAGCATTTTCGGAGATGTTTCCGCGAGTCCCCAAATAAATCTAATTTTCATTTTCGGTTTTTCCCCAAGAAAACCGATATTTTTCTTCTATTGCCGTTACAATGTCGAGTATTCATACATTAAAAAATATCGAAAAACTGCGCGAAGAGCTTGCGGATTTGAGTCCGTTAAAGCCGGAGATTGAAAATCGTGTTCTGCAAAAAATCCGTCTTGAATGGAATTTTAACTCAATTACGGGCGATAGAAACGCGCTTTCTTTGGAAGAAACGCGCTCCTTGATTTTGCAAGGAACGGCAAAAGGCAACAAACCGCTCAAAGATTATTTGGAGATGAAAATCCACAATGATACGATTTCTTGGACGTTTGAACTCGCCAATCTCGGCTTTATTTTGAGCGAAGATTTTATCAAACAGCTTCACGAATCAATCATCCTCGAACCTTACGAAATTCAATCTTTTACGAAAAAGGGCAAGCCAATTTTAAAAATGGTCGAAATCGGCAAATATAAAACCGCGCCAAATTATTTTTACGGTCAAAACGGCAAAATTTTAAATTTCGCCACTCCCGAAGAAACGCCCGAAAAAATGCGCGAACTGCTCGATTGGTTTGCGCTTGAAAGTCGCATTCCGTCTGTCAATCCGGTTGTTTTAGCCACCGAATTTCATTACCGTTTTATCCGAATTTTGCCGTTTGATGATGCCAACGGACGAATCGCTAAAATATTGACAAACCTGATTTTAATGCAATTTTCTTACCCGCCGATTGTCATCAAAAAAGCGGAAAAAAACATCTATCATTTCGCGCTGCAACAAGCCGACAAAGGACAAATCGAACCTTTGCGCGATTTTTTTGCGCGTTGCGTTATTGCGTCGCTCGAAATTTATCTGAAAGGCGCGAAAGGCGAAAGCATCGAAGATTTGGACGATTTGGAAAAAGATTTGATTTTTCTTGAAGAAAGACTTTTAAAGCTCGGCAGTAAAATTGTTAAACGCGAAAAAGTCGTGCTTTTGGACATTTTCGACCGTTCGCTTCTACCGCTTTTGAGCAGATTAATCGAAAACTACAGCCGCTTTGACCGTTTTTACATAGACAAAAAACTCGCCATCATCATCACGAGTTTGAGCAATCTGGGCAACAACGGCGATGGCGAAAAGAAATCATTTCAAGCCAAATCAATTCCGCATCTGCGCGAGCTTTTGTTGAACGAACCGCTCAACCTAAACCCTGCAATTCTAATAAATTACAATTACCACAGCTTCAACCGAGACGGTTTTTCCGATGTCGAATACCACAATCAAACCGTCGTTCGTTTCGACGAACTCGAATACACCATCACTTAACGCAACGGCAAAGGAATTCATTCAAATTTCGTCAAAAAATACTCGGAAGAACTGCTTGCAACCGAACTCGAAGAAATTCTCACCCGAAGCGCAGACGCGCACAAAGAATTCATCGAACAAAAAATCGAACGCATCGAAGTCGGCGAAATAAATCTGGTTCAACTTTAAAGCCATTTGTTGCAAATTGAAGCCGAACATTCCAAAATAAAATGCAATGCAAACCTTGGAAAAAGCCGAAAAATTAAAAGCCGAACTAGACGCGCATCGCCCGCTCGACCGAGAAGCCGAAGCACGGATTATGCAAAAATTTCGGCTCGATTGGAATTATCACTCAAACAATCTCGAAGGCAATTCGCTAACTTATGGCGAAACGAAAGCCTTGATTTTGTTCGGCATTACCGCGCAAGGAAAACCGCTCAAAGATCATTTTGAAATTACCGGACACAACGAGGCGATAAATTGGATTTTGGAAATCGTCAAAGACGAAATGCCTCTGAACGAAAAATTTATCCGCGAACTTCACACGCTTTTGCTAAAAAAAGATTATTTTGTTGATGCTGAAACTTTTGATGGAAAGCCAACACGAAAACTTGTAAAAGTCGGAAGCTATAAAACTACTCCGAATCATGTCAAAACTAAAACAGGTGAAATTTTTTACTTTGCCAATCCCGAAGAAACGCCTGCCAAAATGCACGATTTAATTAATTGGTTTAGGAAGGAACAAGAAAAATCGGACGCTAACCCAATAATTCTCGCTGCGCTTTTTCATTACCGTTTCATTCTCATTCATCCGTTCGACGACGGCAACGGCAGAACGGCGCGAATTTTGATGAATTTTATCTTAATGCAATTCGGCTATCCGCCAGCGATTATCAAAACCGAAGACAAAGAAAATTACTACGCCGTTTTAAGATTGGCAGACGCAGGCGAACTCGAACCATTTATCGAATACATCACGGAAAATTTAATTCGCTCCCTCGAAATAATGATTCGCGGCGCGAAAGGCGAAAGTATTGAAGAACTTGATGATTTAGATAAAGAATTAGCTTTGCTTGAAGGAAAACTGAAATCAAATGATGGTAAGAACCAACAAAAAAAGAATCCACAATTATTGAAACAGTTGACGGAACAGTTTTTCTTTCCATTGATTAGAGAATTTGTCAAAATCTGTGCAAAGTTTGACCGTTTTTATCTAAAAAATGAAGTATGGAGTATTTCTGTTAATCAAATATTTGATTCTACAGAAATAGAAGTATTAATTTCAAAATTAAGAAATGTTTTAATTGACATATTAGATTTGTCAAAATTAAGGGTTGAATATGATCATAAGGATTTCTTTAACCCTAAGTTCCCTAATATTAGCTATAATGCCTCTATTTATATTGAATTTAGAACATACTCATATTTAATAAAAATCCGAGATAATGCATACAAAACGTTTCAGTTTGAAAAATCTTATTCAGAAGCCGTTTTGTCAGAGGAGTTTTACTCAGCCTTACGAGAAATTTCTAAGAGTCATAAAACATTTATCGAGCAAAAAACTCAATCTACTGAATCATCTCCTTAAATTCATCTTCGCTCAAAACCTTCACGCCCAAAGATTCGGCTTTCGTGAGTTTTGAACCTGCATCGCTTCCGGCGACGACGTAATCTGTTTTTTTGCTGACCGAACTTGAAACTCGTCCGCCTAAATCTTCAATTAATTTTGCGGCTTCGTCGCGTGTGAATTGTTCCAGTTTTCCGGTTAAGACAAAGGTTTTGCCGTTGAAATTTTCGTTTGTTGTGGCATTTGCGTTGCCTTCGATTTCGGTTTTTACGCCTGCAAGTTTCAATTTTGCAATGACTTCCAAATTTTTCTCACTTCGGAAAAATTGATAAACACTTTCGGCAACTGCCAGACCGATTTCGTGAATTGCGTCGAGTTCTTCGACGGTTGCGTTTGCCAGATTTTCGATGTTTCGATAATGCCTTGCCAAAATTTTCGCATATCGTTCGCCGACGTGCCGAATATCCAGACCGTAAAGCAATTTTTGCAAACCGCGTGATTTGGAATTTTCGATTTGTTCGATGAGTTTTGTTGCCGATTTTTCCGCTTTGCGTTCGAGATTTGCAATTTGCTCAAATTTCAAATCATACAAATCAGCGACGCTTTTTATCATTCCGTTATCAACCAGAGTTTCAACCAAGACATCGCCCAAACCTTCGATGTCCATTGCCTTTCGCGCCGCAAAATATAAAATTCGCGCCTTGATTTTCGCCGGACAATCATTGTTTGAACAGCGAGTTACGGCTTCGCCTTCGGGACGAATCGCGTCAAAACCGCAAACGGGACAGGTTTTCGGAAATTCGTAATCGGTTTCCGCGCCCGTGCGTTTTGATTCGATAATTTGCAAAACTTGCGGAATAATTTCGCCCGATTTTTCGATCAAAACCCAATCGCCGATTTTCAAATTCAAGCGTTTAATTTCGTCTTCGTTGTGCAAAGAAGCGCGTGAAACGGTCGTTCCGGCGAGCAAAACAGGTTTCAGATACCCCACCGGAGTTAATGCGCCGGTTCTGCCCACTTGAATATTTATCGCTTCAAGCTGAGTTGTCGCTTGCATCGCCGGATATTTGTAAGCGATTGCCCAGCGTGGAGCTTTGCTCGTTGCACCGAATTCGTCTTGAAGGCGAGTTTGATTGACTTTGACGACAACGCCGTCAATTTCGTAATCGAACGAATCGCGCAAACCTTGCATTTTCTCGATAAATTTGGCGAGTTCGTCAAAATTTTTGCACAAAGCGCGATTCCGATTTGTCGTAAAACCTTTCGATTCGAGCCATTGAAAACTTTCCCAATGCGTCGGAAACATCTTCGACACGCCCGACAACAAATCATATGGAAAAATGTCCAATTTTCTCGAAGCGACAATCGAAGAATCGAGTTGGCGCAAAGTTCCCGAAGCAAAATTTCGCGGATTTGCGTAAGTTTTTTCGCCTTGCATTTCGAGTTCGTCGTTGATTGTTTTAAAGACCGAACGCGCCATAAAAACTTCGCCGCGAACTTCCGCTTGTGCGGGAAATTCGCCTTTTAATTTCAAAGGAATTGTCCGAATCGTTTTAACATTCGAGAAAACATCGTCTCCCGTTTGTCCGTCGCCACGTGTCGCGCCCGCCACCAAAACGCCGTTTTCGTAATGAAGCGCAACTGATAAACCGTCAATTTTGAGTTCCGCAACATAATCAAATTCGCGCCCATCGGCGAGTTTTTGACAGCGTTCGTCAAATGCCTTCAACTCGTCCAAATCATAAGAATTATCAAGCGACATCAACGGCACACGATGCACAAACGGCTTAAAACCTTCGGCGCGTCCGCCAACTCTCTGGGTCGGCGAATCGGGCGTGATAAATTGCGGATTTTCCGCTTCGAGCGTTTTCAGTTTTTCCAAAAGCGCATCAAACTCGACATCCGAAATTTCGATTTCGTTTTTTTGATAATAAAGTTCGTTGTGCCGATTGATCTCGGCACGAAGATTTTCGATTTCAGTCTGTAAATTATTTTCGGCGTGTTCAAAAAGATTCATAAAGAAAGAACAAGGCGCAAACCTTTATCAATTTGCTCCATTTTGCGTTCAGAAAGTGTTTGGACAAATTCCAGTAACAAAGCTTTATCCAAAGTAAAAACTTGGGTTACATTAACAATCGAATCTTTCGGTAATCCGCTTTGATTCTTTTTCAGCAGAATATTTCCGCGCATCTTTCCAAGTTCAAGATTGGTTGTAATCAATGCGACAATCGAAGTATTTAAATTTGTTTTAATGAAATCTCCTCGCGGCAGAGCCGCGAGGTATCAAAAGAGGCGAAGTTGAATG